>CAZOEH010000283.1:0-3784 GCA_964578785.1 uncultured Desulfonema sp.
GGATTTTGATCCATTACTGATTAAGGCATAATCCATATGATATGCCGATGATAAAGTGCGTATACGGGACGTTCGTGCAGAACGTTCACAACTCTAAATCAATGTCATCTGGTGAATTCACCTAATATTGTATATATATCGTCAACCACTTTCTGCACGAACGTCCCATATAATTCGTCCCATATAATTGTGGTCGGGCTGTCCGTCAAGGCGGGAAGCCTCTGCGCCCTTTAGACCGGTTCCGTAATAGGAGCTTGAGAGGGTTTTTCTTTGTTCTCCGGAGAAGTGGACTCCCTCCGCTCTGACAAAAGCTCCTGAAGGCTCTCTTCGTTCTGCTTGTGCAGGCTCAGGTCGAATTCGCTCGGCTGCGAGCGCTTCCGCGATTTTCCGGGTTGCATATTTCTCTTTGACCGCATCGATTTCGGAGAGAAGCTTATCAGCAGCCCTAAGCCCCTTAAGTCCTCCTTCGTCCCTAATCGCATCTTGAAATGAGGGAACTCCTCGTTCGATTCCTTTACCAGCTCCGCTGGCGTCGTGTTGTCTTCCGGCCTTCTCATAGTAATCTCCTGACTCGAATGAGTCTTTCTCGAATGTTTGAATATCTACTACATCGTCCCCATGCTGTCCTTTGTTTCTTGATAAGCAAGTTTATAAGTTTACTACGACAGGTATAATCTCTCCTAAGCACGCTCTTCACGAACGCCCCCTCTACCTCTCATAATTAATTATGTTGTCTCACGAACATTATTTTCCAAAGAAAGTATTCATTCTTTGCTGGTGTTGTAATTGATTGATCTCTGCGCGTTGCCGCAACATTTGAGCATTCCTTATAGCCAGTTGGCCGTCACCTTTTGAGTGATATAAAGCGGTTTGACATGGTGCAATGCCCGATACATCGATATCTTGAATCAGTGCAACTTCGCATATTTTGTTGTACATACCACCTACAGAATAATTGCCGTTTATTGCGGAATCAACAAGTTTCCAAAATTCGGGTTGAATAGATTTCCCGCTTGTTTCAGCGATTTTTACTATCTCGGCCAAACATAATATATTAGCTTTGCCACCTACAGAATACTTCCTTTCCTCAGCATTTCTTAAAATCTTTTTATATCTATGTGCCGCTTCTTTCTCCAAACCTCTTCTTTCAGCTGGTGATGGTTCACGGTATGAATTTATTTTTTGGGCTTTTGCTTTGTATTCATCTGGAATTTGAGTGTTTGTTAATATAGTTTTGCCATCTTTATCTGTATATATATAAATATCTACACCTTGAGCACAGTAAGGATAAATATAGCAAAAAGTCACTATAAAAATTATTATTATAAATATGGGATTTATATTCTTCATTTTCCTATCCCCCTTTAGCATAAGGTTTTTATAAAAACATAAACAATTCTTCATCAGATTAAAGAATCAAAAACTCCACAGCATATATGAGAAGCGATGGAGTCTAAATACTTCCCCTAACATCGGCTCCATCTGGAGGTAGCGCCGTTTGTTATCGATCCGCTGCAAGCCATGGTTGTGCCGGGGCGCATCGCCCGTGAAATTATGCGTTTCAATATTTTCAAACAATAGGGATAGCTTTTATATACCCTTTATATCTGAAATTACTTTACTTCCGTAGAAAAAATTATTCATTATTTAAAAACAACCTTCTAATAGAGTTCTACTGAGTTTTGATTGCAGATACTTCTCACATTGGTCATGGGAAAAACCTGTATATGTCTTTTCGATGGGCAATTCGGTGACACACTAAAATTTTCTCCTGTTTATATATTGTAATGCCGATTCTGTATTGCCCAATACGGATTTTGTATTTACCGGGATACCCTTTCATTTGCTCAAGGTATCCGAGTAGGAACGGATTCTCACATATGAGATCCTTAAAGACCATTTTCTCAGCCTGAACCTGGATATCTTCAGGAAGTTTTGAGAGTTCTTTTAAAAAGCGTTTTTTGTATTCAACTTTCCACATTTTGCTTTAAAGACCTATAAAGGCTTTCAGCCTCATGTATTGAAAGTTGTTCATCATCAGCTACTTCATCAATCAGCTTTGCCAGGCCGTAGTTCTCAATGATCTCTTCCAAACGTTCAAACTCTTCAATTGGGATTTGAACGGCTATTGGCTTCCGGTTCTCATCAAGAACAATATTTTTATGAATTCCCAACATATTAAACCTCCAGGTGAAGAATTCTGATTCTTTCACAAGATATTATAAATTGTACTTATGCTCTTTTACGCAAATACCGGAAACAAGACAAGAATAATTCTGAACTACCAATATTCCAGGCGGTATCGAATTAATGGTGCTTTCAGCATAATCGGCCAGGGCGAGTAAATCTCTAAATTCCGAAGTTTCCCGGATACGGTTAAATTTTAGAACGTTTTAAGGATAAAAATCTAATGCATATATGTAAAGCGTAAAAAAGGACGCATGAGAGTTAAGATTGGAATGTCGAAATGCGGGCTCAAATAACCATATTGCATGAGGTTTGTCAATGAATTATAGAGGGATAGAGTTAAAGGTGTCATGGGTTCGAGGGTTCAAGTGACCGGAAAACGGTCCGGAAAACGGTCTTGACAGGACATTTTCCAGGGAGTATGTTGGTGGTATGAAAACAAAGACCTCTGTCACACTATCAGAAGACCTGCTGGATGCCATCGACCAGCGAGCCGGTCAATTCAAGAACCGTTCCGATTTCATTGAGACTGCGGTGCGAGCTTTCCTGGCGCAGATGATCCGCGATGAGCAGAATGCCAGAGACCTTGCCATCATCAATCGGCGTGCGGACTACCTCAACCAGGAGGCTGTCGATGTCCTCGCCTACCAGGTGTGCCTGTGAAGCGCGGCGAACTGTATCGCGTAGCGCATCCTTCGGTCAAAGATCCCCGGAAGTATCGGGTGTTCGTGATCGTCAGTCGTCAGGTCTCGATTGACTCACGTTTCTCTACAGTGATGTGTGCTCCGATCTATTCCGTTCACGACGGTCTGTCGACACAAGTTCTTGTTGGCACGGAAGAAGGCCTGAAGCATGACAGCAGTATACACTGTGATGAACTGATCAGTTTATCCAAGTCGGCCTTGACACAGTACATCGGTATGTTGTCGCCGACAAAGATGGATGAACTCAATCAGGCTTTGCGTATAGCTTTAGATATACCGGATTGATCTTCTGAAAATATTGATTTTCGCAATATTTACTTCATTGAGGTGTAGAAAAACACTTAACATAATTTAGTTCTTCTCTCAATTATTTGGGAGATAGGGTTCAAGGGGTCATGGATTCGGAGATTCGAGTGAAGAGGGAAGGAGTAGTTGGAATCTTAAAATGAAACGGCCGGGGATTTTGAAAACGCCCCGGCCGTTTCATTTATTATGACAGATATTCTGAGATTATTTCTTGGGTTTTCCCATTACTTCCGCGAACATGTTCATATCCCAGGTCTTCATATCAGCGATATTCTGGCGGAATTTAATGAAGTCGACCGTATCCTGGCCGGTGATCTTCTTTGTGTTGAAAGCGCCGAATCCAAGGAATGCCTCGCCGCCCATATTTGCTGCCAGCCAATGTCTGTGAGCGTTTTTCATAGTATCCCAGAAGAACTTTTTCTTCTGACGAATGCTGTCGACTGACTCTATCAGACATCCGGGGAAAAGGTTTGCAAAGGTCCAGACTATTTTATTTACTTCCTTGTCAAGCAGTTCAAAGTCGGCGTTGGGCTGATGAACTTTGATCAATTCCCGTGCCTCTTTTAAGGCATCCCCTTTCTTGTATT
>CAZOEH010000283.1:3795-4447 GCA_964578785.1 uncultured Desulfonema sp.
AGACTATCTCGCCGTCCTCAATATATTTGTCGGTAACGATCATGGGATTTCGTACCCATTTGCCGTCTATTTTCAGGACAGGCACGCACTTGCTGATAAGGTTTTTTGCCTTCATCTTGTATGCCGACCACATTTCGCAGGAGACGCAGTTCCACATCGCGTCTTCTATTGAAAGATACCAGGGCAGAAAATCCGAGGCGCCGCCCACAGGGGCCGAGCCGTGTTTCGGGCCTGCCTGTCCGTAGATTGCCAGATCCGAAGAGATGGCCAGGTCACAGGCCATTCCGATCTCCTGACCTCCCGCCACCCGCATTCCGTTTACCCGGCAGATAACCGGTTTTTTACAGGCCAGGATCGCATCAACCATATGATTAAAGAGTTCCATGTACTGGCCGTACTCATCGCATCTCAAGCTGTAGAATTCACTGTACTCCTTTGTGTTTCCGCCGGTACAGAAAGCGAAGGGGCCTGTACCTGTGAACACGACGGCTACAACGCTTCTGTCCAGCGAAGCGTTTTCAAACCCGGCAATTACTCCCTTTACCATTTCCGTTGTGTAAGAATTATACTGGGTGGGGTTATTGAGGCGAATCCATGACACGAACAGCTTATCAACTACTTTTCCATCCGGGGCTGTCAGGGGACGTTTTTC
>CAZOEH010000284.1:0-4439 GCA_964578785.1 uncultured Desulfonema sp.
AAGTAAGCGCCCTTTTTCTGATAAAATCCGCAATTTCCGCCGCAACCTCTCCGGTTTTTTCAAAGTGTATGGCATGCCCGCTTTCAAGTGAGACGAGCCGGTTCCCGCTTTTCCCGGAAAAGAGGTGGCCGATGAACTGCATGACCTTATTATTATCCACGATCCGGTCGTTTTCCGCCAGGAAAGCAAGAACGGGCAGCTTGTTCTTCAGCATTGAAAACCATGAAAGCTCCTGAATCTCATCCATGATGCTTACCGACTTTAATGTGATTGTGGTCGTTTTAAGAGTATCTCTGTCGATAAAATCAAGCCACTCCTCGACCAGCGTGAAATCGGTCGCTTCCATGGGAATCGGAATGCAGGCGTGATCGCGTTCGGGTTTCAGTTTGAATTCCGAAATCATTTCCATGACGATTTTCTCGGCTATGCTCAGGACTGATCTGAACCGCTCGTTCCAGAAAAAGCCGGGGGTAAGCAGTATCAGGCTTTCGAGCGCGCCGTCTGTTTCAGCCGCGGCAACGGCAGCATATTGCGCTCCCTGGCACCAGCCTGCGAGATGAACCCGCCTGAATGATTTTTTTAGAAATTCGATCTGCTTCACAACGTCATCAATGAGAAGCCGGACTGAGCCGAGATCTCCGTGATTCTCATTAAGGCCGCAGCCTCTTCTGTCGGACGCGACGACAGTTATGCCGGGCGATGAAGAACGCAGGCTTTTCGCCAGAGGCGCCTGCCAGCCGGAGTGGCTCATGCCTCCGTGCAGAATCAGAAGCGCATCCTCTCCTTTTCTATTGCCCCAGAGACGGTAATGAATCTTGTACTTATCAGGCATTTCGATAAAATCCACTTCGGGTGCTCCGTCATCCGGAGTATCGGGCATGCGGCAGGTCATCCCGAAGCCGGTATTCCAATTTTCAACCGGGATGATTTTAAGTCCTCTGACTGTTTTTAAGTAATAGGGAAAATCAAGGTTCAGCATTCCGGCGTGCCCGAATTTAAGCATCGGTTCCACCGGTTCGCGCTCTACCAGATAGTCGCCGAATGCTCCTTCATGCGCTATAAGGCTCTCTCCGGCTGCCGAAGCCGCAGTGAGAGCCGCCCGCGTAAGCAGCGATGTTTCTCCCACGTGGCAGCCTATGATAACCGGCCAGCCTATTTTTTTTACATTCCGGATAAGATCCAGAGCTCTTATAATACCGCCAACGCGTGATATTTTAATATTTGCTATGAATTTACCCGGTCTGTTAGTGTAAAGAGCTAAATCATCCATCGTGCAGAGGCTTTCATCGAGGATTACAGGAAGGCCGGTAGCCACGCTTATTCTGCTCAAATCCATTGCGTTGCGCGCCCCAACCGGCTCTTCAAGTGCGAATATCCGACCGCCCAGCGCTTTTATATACTCAATAGCCTCGTCGCAGCGGTTTTTCCAGAGATTATTCGCATCGAGGCGTATGCGTATCTCTTTAACATCGTGCTTTACGGCAAGCTCTTCAAGAACAGCAAGTTTCTCTCTGTCACGATCGAGGTTGCCGCTCAACTTGATTTTGAAATCAGAAAGCCTGCGTATCAGGTATTTATCCGCCAGAGTGGTATATTTCCACTTTTTATCATCTCCCAGGACGGCTGTGTAGCGGGCATTAAGACTGCTTCCGTTTAATCCCAGGAGTTTCTCTACGCTGCATCCTTTCTCACGGGAAAAAAGATCAAGAAGCGCCATCTCCACGGCGCACCAAGCCGACGGGTATCTGTCGATAGCTCCTACATTTTTTTCGATCCACTGCTTCAGGTCGGAGAGGTTTCCGAAATCCGCTTTCCCGCCCGAAAAATTTTCCTTAATCCATTTGATACTCGACTCAAGTTCATCACCCGCCACATAGACTCTCGGGCAACCCTCTCCGTATCCTGTATATCCGTTCCTTGCAGCGCATACCCAGACGCTTTCTCCTTCATTTCTGGTAGCAGAGGCATGGCGGATCGTAGTTTTCAGTTTGAGTTTCAGCGGAATTGCATCAATACTGACGGAAGTCGAAGTCACAATCTTTTTTCTCCTTTTGTTTTTTTAAGTTATTATAATTGTTTGTTAATTATGTCAAGATTATACGCGCGCCCTGAACTGAAACATCACTCGCTTATCCCGCTGCTTGCGGCGTGGTTAGAGAGTCAATAAAAAAATAGATGCTATACCATACGGTCGAAGATTTCCCGCAGCTTGATGAGGAAAGCTTCAAAAGTCTTTTCGGTGTAAATATTATGTGATAAGATGTAATAAGATTTTATGATTATGAAGCAAAGGAGAAATCTGTGGGTAAAATGATGAACGCTAAAGAATATGAAGAGAGTCTCAGAAATCTCAGGCTTGAAGTATATATGTTCGGAAAGAAGATTCAAAATGTTGTGGATGACCCCATCATCCGGCCTTCCATGAATGCCGTAGCCGCCACATATGAGTATGCCCATAAACCGGAATACGAAGATATTCTGACTGCAAAGTCTCATCTTACCGGGAAAAAAATCAACCGTTTCACACATATTCACCGGAGTGCGGATGACCTTGTTAAAAAGAGCAAAATGGGACGTCTGATGGGGTCACTGACCGCCTGCTGCTTCCAGCGGTGCGTTGGGATGGATGCCCTGAATGCGCTCTCAATAACCACTCATGCCATCGACCTGAAATACGGCACTGAATACAACAAGCGGTTTCTAAGGTTCCTGGGATATGTCCAGGAGAACGACCTTGTCTGCGACGGCGCAATGACCGATACTAAGGGCGACCGGTCGCTTCCACCCCACCGGCAGGCAGATCCGGACATGTTCCTTCATGTTGTCGGGGAACGTTCGGACGGAATAGTGGTGAGGGGCTCAAAAGCTCACCAGACAGGAGCGGTCAATTCTCACGAGATAATCGTAATGCCCACCCTCACCATGAGAGAGGAGGACAAGGATTATGCCGTATCTTTTGCCGTTCCGAGCGATACGCCGGGGATCACTTACATTATGGGCCGCCAGTCCTGCGACACGCGGAAATCGGAAGGGATGACCTTTGACAGGGGGAATATGTTCTACGGAGGGCACGAGGCGCTGGTTGTTTTTGACGATGTCTTTGTTCCCTGGGAGCGCGTTTTCATGTACAGGGAATATGATTTTACAACACAGCTTGTTGAAAATTTTGCGGCGTATCACCGGCAGAGCTATGCATGCAAAGTAGGGGTGGGGGATGTCCTTATCGGGGCAGTCCAGACGGCAGCAGAATATAACGGAGCCGAGAAAGCCTCCCATGTTAAAGACAAGATAGTTGAGATGAATCAGTTAAACGAGACTCTCTTCTGCGGGTGCATAGCCTGTGCTTCAGAGGGGCGCAGGGAACCGGGCGGCACCTGGCTTGTTGATATTCTCCTTGCGAACGTTCATAAGCAGAACATCACCCGTTTCCCCTATGAAATTGCAAGGCTTGCGCAGGATATCGCAGGCGGCCTCATGGTTACTCTTCCTTCAGAGTCCGATTTCAGGGCGCCTGAAACGGGAAGGTGGCTTGCGAAATATTTCAAAACAAAGCCGGATGTTCCGGCGGAACATAGGGCAAGGATACTCAGACTGATCGAGAATATCACGATGGGCTCGGCCGCCGTTGGTTATCTCACAGAGTCAATGCACGGGGCCGGTTCGCCTCAGGCACAGCGTATAATGATAGGAAGACTTGTCGATATGAAAAAGAAGCAGAAAATCGCAAAGGAACTGTGCGGAATCGAGAAGGGTGATCAGATAGGCTGAACAGGAGATACTGCGATTCGCCATTGTAATCAATGAATCGATTCGGATACAATTCCGCCAGACCGTCAAATGCAGGATTTTCGCTGAAATCTCACCAGCTGTTTCTTACCTTAACGCCGCATTCATCAAGATAGGATTTTATTCCCGGAATCGAATATGTGCCGTAATGCACCATAGAGGCTATCAGCGCGGCATCGGCCTTTCCTTTTGTCAGAACATCATATAGATGCTCCGGAATGCCGGCCCCGCCCGAAGCTATCACCGGAATCCCGACATTTTCCGAAATAAGTGATGTGAGATTTAACTCATAGCCTTCACAAGTGCCGTCCGCATCAATCGAATTTAAGCATATCTCGCCCGCTCCGAGTTTTTCAGCCTCTATTGCCCATTGCAGAGCGTCGATTCCCATGAAGGTTCTGCCCCCGTTTATCACTATTTCATATCCTGAAGGAATCTTTTCGCTTTTCCCCACATGTTTTACATCCATGCCGAGGACGATACACTGATTTCCGAAAGCCTCCGCACCCTTTGAAATAATTTCCGGATTTTTTACGGCAGCCGAATTGACGCTGACTTTTTCAGCTCCTGCCAGAAGGACTTTGCGCATGTCTTCTACCGTACGTAACCCGCCCCCGACAGAAAAAGGAATAAATATGGTTTCGGCAACGCGC
>CAZOEH010000285.1:0-2782 GCA_964578785.1 uncultured Desulfonema sp.
AGCGGAGCTATATCTTTTTGATAAAGATTTAGCTTTTCCCTGAAAGCCTTGATTTCCTCTGGAGCCCATTCCTTCATAACCGTATTATAAGTAAACTATGTTTACTTGTCAAGAAGAAAAGTAAACTATACAATTCACTATACAGCTCTTTCAAACTATCTGATTTTATAAGGGAATTTATGCCGTGCAATTGATATGTTATCAAGTGGTCACCCCTTCCCTTTGCCTGCTTTCAGATAAGGGACCGGCCTGACAGTCTGTGACTCAATCCATTTGTCTATCAGGGTCTGCTTGAACCGCGTATATTTACCGCTCTTGAAATAAGGGATTGTCTTCAAGGATACCTGCTTATAAACCCATGATGTATCAACATGTAAGTAAGCAGCCAAGGTTTCAGGCGTAAAGATAATATCAACTGCATCATGCTTGCCATTGCCGGAGACAACAGGCCTCATCATTTCTACAACTGCCTGAGCTATTGCCTGGATGTCTTCCTGTTCAAGCTGTGTTCTCAAATTCCGTTTATCCTCAAAATATTATTATATATCGAAGTGATAGGGGTGCTTACGGAAATTATGGGCACATTATTAATACCGGTGAAAGTGCAATCTCCTGAACGGTACGCGTACATCGCGCGCGCGCGAGGACAAGGGCAAGATACCCCCGGGTGTATCACCATCGGTGGGCCGCTCTTCCAAATACTAACAAGGGGAGAAATATATTGCTGACACGAAGATAAAGGCGAGCAGTAAAGGCCGGTTAAAGGAAATGTCCATGTCATAGGCTATTAACCTCCAAAACCCCCGCTGTCGTGAGGATTTCTGGAGAGGACTGGTGTGTTTTAGGGCGTTTTCCAAATCTGTATTCCCATAAAGCACATTTAACCGCAGGGCATAACCTGATTTCCTCTTTTTGGTTGATACAGCACCACATACAGAATGATCTAATGCTTTTCATCGTGGCTCTTGACCCTTTGCCCATTCTAAGAGGAAAGAGGGGACATAAGTCATCTTGAACTCCATCAAAGGGGCATTCTCTGACATCCTTAAAAACACCGCCTGAACAGTCAATGCACTTGGCTCTTATAGATTTTATCGGCGTCACGGACTTACCCATGTGCAACGCCTTCTCCCTATGCCACAATCTTGGAAAATCATATTTCACCCTGTTTATGCCATGGGGTCGCTTCGATGAACTTTGCGCCCTGGATCAATTTAAATTCTTTTTGAAGGCCGTTAGGATTCACGCCTTCCTTCGCCCACGCTTTAGCCTTCACAATCTTTATTTTGCCTTGCTCCATGGCAAGATACAGACGGGGCTTTTCAAGTCCAAGTTCGCCGCCCCTTCCGGAGTCTCTTCCCTTGTTCTTTTGAATCCCAATTACGCAAATTCCGGAATCAAGCCTATCGTGAATCTCTTTAATAAACGTCGCTATCCTGTAAAAATCGTCGGTGATTTCTAAAAAGTCGATAATGGTAAATCCGTTAGGGTCAAGCACGTCTGCAAAATTACCGGAGCGCTCTTTAAACTTAATCGCCTTCCATGCAGATAAGGGGATATCCTGAAATTTATTAATACGGTTTTTCAACTCTATCGCGCCCATCTCAGAGCTGAGATACGTCACTTTATGTTTGCCGCTGTTCATGACAGCGACATTGAGCATAAAGGCAGTCTTGCCCGCGTTCGGCTCTCCGGCAATAACGATAATGTTTTTCGGATAGATAGTGGCACATTCTTCGATTCCGAGCGGGAAGTTTATTTTTAACGGGTCCATGGAGGCGGAAAACCAGTCTATTTCTTCGGCGACATCATCGAGGCGGCGGTATACGCCATCTTTACTGCCAACCTTCTGGATTTTACCGGCATCTTTCAGTCTCTTGAATATTTGTCTGATGGTCGATTTGTCACGGATTGTCACGCCTGTCATGCTTTGTAATGCTTTGTCACACTCTGTCACGGAAAAGTCACCATCTGTCACGCTTATGTAACGCTCAACCTCCCTTGTCAGATTAAATTCCCTGTGTTCCTGTCTCTTAATTGCACTAAGTATTTTCGCTTCAAGCTCATCAAGAGGAAATGGCGGCTTGCACGCTGAGGCAAGCGGAACAAGGGTTTGCAGGATTTCATTATCTGGCATTCCACCTTTTACGAGACAGTTCGCAACGTGAAAAAGGTCATTATCGCGGGACCCCTTTGCGAAGGAAAGCGTGACAGACGTGACAGGCCCCTTACACAAAGAGTTATTATTTTTATTATCTGTAAGGAAGTTATTATTAGAATGCTCGCCCTTGATGGCTCGCAAATATGCATCCGGCATAGATGGGGGAGCATAGTCGTGGATGCTAAGGCCAGGGAGCCATGCATAAGGCATACCGTTTGCGCCAATCGATGGCGGCGCGACGACGTACCCGCCGTTTGCTCTCAGGTCAGCGCCAGGAATTATCCTGGCATTATTGGAAAGTTTGTCGTCGGTAATTGTGAAGTAATAGTGTTTACCTCCTGAAGGCGTCTGAACAGTTGGTATAGGCACCGAATCAGGCAAGAGGTCAATCAGAATAGGGTCTGCCTGTTTGGGGTGGTCGACGTCAATTACAGCAAGACCGGAAACCAACCCGGTCACAATGCCGATATTCGCTTCCGGCCATTTAGTCCACCAATGAGTAATCTCTTTTTTTGTTGGTTTACGTTTTTGGTAGAACTCCCACTTTATAAGCGGCTTCTTCGCGTCCTTTGCAATTTCCTCTTGCGTCTTGCCTTGTGCGTAATGCTTACCTTTGACAGG
>CAZOEH010000285.1:2792-4438 GCA_964578785.1 uncultured Desulfonema sp.
CTGCCTGCAGCATCGTCGCCCCCATGTGCTAAGCATCCTCATTTGATACAGGGCACAGCGGTGAGCAACAAGTGTCCAGTGCAGGGTAATAAAGGTCAGTAACTTATTGTTTTTTACCTGTGACATAGATTTCATCCTTTTCCCTTCTCATGCTGTGTATCTGACTTTTCAAAGTTTTTATCGTAAAGGCGAACCTCGATGCTTCCACGACAGCACCGGCGTTGTAATCTGAAAGCTTCTGTAACATAGCGTCTGACTGGATGAAGACAAAGACAATCTTTCCATTTTGATCAACGAGTTTTGGAATGAATCCGCTGAGGGTTAAGAATCCGGCCTGGTATGCGTCGAGGGTGGTATAAACTGACTGCTCGTTATTCTTTCTCATGCTCATGCTTCGATTTTCGCATAAGAAGAAATAACATTCATTAACCGTAAATCTGCAAAAATGCAGAAATAGAGTTATAAAATTTTGAGGTTTCTAAATATCGGGCCTAATGTAGGATCATCAAAAGGGTTAGCATTACTTTCAATTAACTCCTTCATCTGTTTCCGACACTCCTTTAGCTGCGGATGAATATAGGTGATATAAAAGTTAGTAGAATCGTCGGTCTGTTTCAATCCGTGTCTTCTTAAATACTCACCATAATATTTTTCTATGCAATACTCCGTCATCTCTCTAGCGGCATATCTTCTTCCTTTTGTGTCTTTCAAATTACAACCTTCGTCGTTGGCAATACTTACCAGTCGCTGAAGATATTCCGGCCAATCTTGAATCTTCTTTTTGCACCAGTAGGAAAAGAAGACATATAAACAACCCGCATCCGTTTTTATCCAGAAAAGAGTTGTTTCATTACCTTTGTTCTTCCCCCTTGCACCTTTTGCAATTTGCTTGATAGCATCAGCTAAAACGAGGGAAAACTGCCAGCTGAAATCACTGGTCTCGCAAAATGTATTAGAATACAACCGGGGTAAGTCCTTTTCTGAAATGACAAGCTTTATATTGATAGGCAACTTCCCCTCGCTATACTGGCCGTCTTCAAATTTTAAAACGCCATCAATAGTTAGACGCTCTTTGTCTTTCCGGGATCTTTTTACCTCGCGGGTATGTGAGCATGATTTGTTTTCAGCGACCTTTTTCATTTTCATATTCTTTCTTTCTCCCTACCCGGCATTACTCCGGTGGTGAGAGGAAAACTTCTGGCAATATGTTATGCATGGAAACAAGCTTGAGTCTTTTAAAAATATCAAATAAAGGGTCTCTATACACAAGGAGTGCAATTAGTTCCGGCGATTGACCATCAATATGTTTTTTCTTTACTTCTGAAGATAAGGGGCTTCCTTTGATATAGGTTTGATAAAAATTAGTCGGATCATCAAAAGGCAATAGCCCCAATCTACTACACACTTTACTGTATTTTTTCTCAGCACAATAACTTGTCAATTCTATAGCGGAATATTTTCCTTTAGAGGTAAAGTCGATATCTTCTTTTTTTGCCGCAGTGATAAGGTTTACTAAATATGCGGGCCATTCCTTTACGGATTGTTTTACCCAATAAGAGAAGAAAGCATACAACCAGCCCGCATCGTTCGTTAGCATACTAACAATAGGTTTCTGCTTTTTATGTTTTCCCCTTGTTTTTTTAACA
>CAZOEH010000286.1:0-4431 GCA_964578785.1 uncultured Desulfonema sp.
GGACTCCAAATCCGGGTGTTGGGGGTTCAAATCCCTCCTGGCCTGCCAAATATTTTTTGAAAACGGCCGGGGATAATATGTTCCGGCGGTTTTTTATTCTGAGATATCACGTTACAGGAGCACAATGGCACGGTTACTAAAGAAAAAGGTCGCAGGCAGTAAAAAAAAGGTAAAACAGGACAGCGCCGATACGCCCGAAACTTCTCAGGAAACAAGCAACGGTTTGAAGAAATTGGTTTTTAATGCGGATGCTTCTGCCGAAACAAAAAAGATACAGGTATTACCGCAGAAAAAAACTTTAACCGGGACTAAAATAATACAGGAAAAAGAAAATAACAGTTATTTCGACAGAGCATTACAGTTCCTCCGGGAAGTTAAGATTGAACTTAAGAAAGTTACGTGGCCTTCCCGGAAACAGGCGCTCGGTTCCACTGTAGTTGTCATTATTCTTGTTGTGATTATTTCGCTTTTCCTTGGTGTGATCAATATAGGGCTGTCAAGTCTAGTCGGCGTTGTCCTTCAATAAGCCGTCGTTCAGGAATAACCGTAATATTGGAATGTTGTGAACGGCATAAGGAGCCTTAACAAAATAGTCAGAAACGTAATAGTTATTTAGTAACGGCCCCTAAGAATGAGGAGAATGGAGAGTGGCTCTAAAGTGGTACATAGTCCACGTATATTCGGGATTTGAAAGCAAAGTGAAAACGGCGCTGGAGGAAAAGATAACAGCATACAACCATCCTGAAAAGTTTGGTGAGGTGCTTGTTCCTACGGAGCAGATAGTTGAACTTGTAAAAGGTAAAAGAAAAACATCCACCAGAAAATTTTATCCGGGATATATTCTGGTAAAGATGGAGCTTGATGATGAAACCTGGCATATAGTGAATGATACAGCCAAGGTAAGCGGCTTTCTGGGGGGAAGAGAGAAACCCACACCGATCTCGGATGAAGAGGCTAAACAGATTTTAAACCGTATGGAGGCCGGAAAGCTCAAACCGAAGCCGAAATATTATTTTGAAACCGGAGATGAAATAAGGGTAATAGACGGGCCTTTTACGAATTTCAACGGCGTTGTTGATGAGGTTAACCCTGAGAAGGGTAAAATCAGGGTTCTTGTAAGCATATTCGGACGTTCTACACCGGTGGAATTGGAATTCGTGCAGGTTACAAAGATATAGCATCAGGAGTGAAAAAAAATGGCAAAAAAGGTAATGGTATTGATTAAATTGCAGGTTGTGGCCGGAAAAGCAAATCCATCTCCGCCTATCGGGCCTGCCCTCGGGCAGCATGGTGTAAATATAATGGAATTTTGCAAGGCTTTTAATGCAAGAACCGCTAATGAGGAGGGGATGGTTATACCTGTTGTTATAACTGTATATCAGGACAGATCTTTTACTTTTATAACAAAGACACCGCCTGCCTCCATACTTTTGAAAAAAGCGGCAAAAATAGCAAAGGGATCAAGTGATCCTAAAAGAGAAAAAGTGGCTAAGGTCACCCGGGAACAGGTGGAAGAGATTGCAAAGCAGAAAATGGTTGATTTGAACGCCAATGACCCTGCCGCTGCCTTCAAGATAATTGCGGGCACGGCAAGAAGCATGGGAATTGAGATCGGTTAAGAAGTCGTTTAAAAAATAACCATAATATTAAAATGCCGGGACCGGCATAAGGCGCCGTAACGGAATGGTCAGAAGTATCATGGCTCTTTTGTAATGGTTCCTAAAGATGAAAAGGAGTGAATAAAGTAAAATGCCGAAGCGGGGTAAGAAATATACAGAGGCTAAAACGAAAATTAACGCCGAGTCAAAAAATGATCTTGCTGCTGCGGTTAAGGCGGCAATCGAATCATCATATGCCAAATTCGATGAAACAGTTGATGTCGCCGTCCGCCTTGGTGTTGATCCAAGGCATGCAGATCAGATGGTGAGAGGGACTGTTGTTTTGCCGAATGGAATAGGCAAAGATGTCAAGGTCCTTGTATTTGCCAAAGGGGAGAAGGAGAAAGAGGCTCTTGAAGCCGGTGCGGATTTTATCGGAAACGATGAACTGGTTGAAAAGATACAGGGAGGATGGTTCGGCTTCGACAAAGCAATAGCCACACCGGATATGATGGGTGCTGTCGGCAAAATAGGCAAGCTTCTTGGTCCAAGAGGCCTTATGCCTAATGCCAAGACCGGCACGGTTACATTCGATGTAGGAAGAGCCGTAAAGGAACTGAAAGCCGGCAAGATAGAATTCAGGGTTGAAAAAGCCGGGATTGTACATGTGCCGATGGGTAAGGTCTCATTCGGAACAGACAAGCTTGTTCAGAATCTTTCCGCCTTCCTTGATATGATTATCCGGCTGAAGCCATCTTCAAGCAAGGGAATATACCTGAAGGGGCTGGCTGTTTCAACGACGATGGGTCCCGGAATCAAGATCGATGTGTCATCGATAAAGGATCTGACAAAATAGAGTTTTTGCCCGGGGATTAGTACCGACATTATTCTCCGGGGCCGTTACGGAAAAACCATTACATTTCCGACATTTTCGTTACGGCTGTTTATGCAGGGTTCCGGCATTTTAATATTACGGTTAATTTTTAAATGACGCCTTGCGTCGGATATTATTAATATAATCCTGTCAAAGACCGTAGGTGTGCAATTGAATTGTGCTTAAGCGGCATAGCCGGCCTGCAGAGACGGATTGCGGTTGCCTGTTCATTAATATGAAAAGTATCAATTTTTGTATCAGGCAGTTACTACAATCGCATTCAGACCTCCGGTTTTGCACAGACTCAGGAAGGGGGTGTTAAAATATATGAAGCTTGAAGAAAAGAAACGTATTACGGATGAGTTGCACGAAAAATTTTCGAAGTCCAAGGTTGTAATTGCAACCGATTACAAAGGCCTTAATGTCGAAGCTATCAGCGATCTGCGGAAAAAACTGAGGGAATTTGAAATAGAATACAGAGTAGTTAAAAATACTCTTCTTGACAGAGCGTCTGCAGACACCGAAGCTGCTCTTATGAAGGACAGATTTAAGGGACCTACCGCAGTAGCATTAAGCTACAAAGATCCAGTTGCTCCCGCGAAAATACTTGTGAAATTTGCCGAGACCAACAAAAACCTTATAATCAAAGCAGGTGTATTGAACGGCAAAGTGCTTGATTTTAATGCTATCAAGGCACTTTCTACATTGCCTTCACGTGAAGTGCTTTTAGGCCAGTTGCTTTCGGCAATGAACGGTGTGCCTGCGGCTTTTGTAAGGACTCTTGGAGGAGTGCCGAAGAAATTATTGTATGTTTTGCAGGCAATTAAAAACCAGAAAGAGGCAGCTTAATACCATAACGTTAATAGTTTAGGAATTTGCATTTAGGATGCAGATAAACGCAGATTACCCGGATTTTAAATAAAAAGAAGTAATATAACAATTATATGCGTGCATCGGCGAAAATCCGCGTCCTAATTTGATAATCAGATATTACGATTTTGAATAAACTGGAGGAATTATAAAAATGTCAAACATTACCAAAGAAGATGTTATTGAATTTCTAGCTAATATGTCGGTTCTTGAACTGTCCGAGCTTGTCAAGGAGATGGAGACCAAATTTGGTGTATCAGCAGCAGCTCCTGTTGCAATGGTTGCAGCTGCCGGACCTGCCGCCGCATCACAGGCTGAGGAACAGACTGAATTTTCGGTTATTCTGATGTCGCACGGAGACAAGAAGATACAGATAATTAAAGAGGTCAGAGCTATTACAAGCCTTGGACTCAAAGAAGCAAAAACCCTTGTTGATGAAGTTCCAAAACCCGTAAAAGAGGGAATTTCAAAAGAAGAAGCTGAAAAAATCAAGAAACAGCTTGAGGAAGCAGGCGCCCAGGTCGAAATAAAGTAGCCGGCGATAGATAAATAACTTAGTGTTTTTAAATGAAAAACACAAGATCAGTTGTTGCTGTGGAGAGGAATCCTTCATCGGGGAAGAATTTTGTCTCCGCAGCGGCGCTGTTTTTAAAGATTATGAAAATATTTTTTAAGCCGGAGATCAAGGTTCTGCAATATGTAGCAATTCCTAAGGGCTTTGAAAATTTTCATAGAATGAGCATGTTTGATGGATTCGTAAAAAGTCGTTTTTGTCTTTTTATAAAGATATAATATTTAACTTTTTCGAAAACATAATAGTTTAATTTTTTAAATCCCATAAATAAATGGAGATGCCATGTCGGAAAGGCTTTCTGCAAAAAAACGTTTAAGAAAGAATTTCGGTAAAATTGAAAGAATAGTTGAAATACCTGATCTTATTGGTATGCAGCGGGAATCGTACAGACGTTTTTTGCAAATAGATGTTCCTCCTGAGAAACGTGAGGATATAGGGCTCCAGGCCGTATTCAAATCTGTCTTCCCAATCAAAGATTTTACCGGGAGCGCATCGCTTGAATTCGTTTCCTACAG
>CAZOEH010000287.1:0-4427 GCA_964578785.1 uncultured Desulfonema sp.
AATAAAATCGACAGGGTAAACCTGAGCTATGAAAGCACTGACCTCAAATTCTCCTATGATATCGACAAGGCCTTCAGAGTTTATGCCGGAACAGGATATATTATTCACAAGGAACCTTCCGGTATAGACCCGCTTTCGGCTCAGCTTGGCATCGAATACAGAAGTCCCCGAACCTTTTTATCAAACCGGTTAAGACCCATAGCCGCTGCAGACCTGAAAACCTGGGAGGAAAACGACTGGGATGCCGATTTATCGGCAAGGATTGGTTTTCAGCTTGAAAATATTGAAACCAAAAACCGCAAGGTCCAGCTCATGCTCGAATACTTCAGCGGCCATTCGCCTCACGGACAGTTTTACAGCCGTACGATAGAATACGCTGGACTCGGCATACATTTCTATTTTTAAGGGTAATGCTTATGGATAATATTGATAGTTTCAGCAAAATAACCGGTATAATCTCAAGCTTCTGGAACATCAATGAGTCGTGGCGATTCGCGGTTTTCCTGATTATCATGGCGGCGGGAATATCGTTTTTTGAAATTCTCTTCCGGCTTATAAAAACACGATTCATGGAATTTATTCTGGCAAAAGGCCGGAGCCCTGAAAACTGGAATCTTTCCGTTTTCAAGCCGTCCATAAGGCTTGCTTTTATCGCGCTTATCATCAGGCTGACCGAGCCCCTTTTTATCTTTTCAGATTATCAGCAGACGATTTCACGGATTATAGAGTTCTTTATCCTCTCTGCGGCCGTAATTCTTCTGTTCTATGAAGGGGTAAGCCTGCTTGACAGACTTCGGCTTCTTTTGCCTGAGGATTTCAGGAACCGGTTTCCGGAAGAGACACTGCTGAAGCTTAAAAGAAACCTTAAGATCTCCATATTCACGGCTGTTCTTGCCGGATTTTTATGGATTCACAAACATCTGCTTCCGGAAACGGTTTCAGGCCATTTCCTTTGGCCATACCTGATGGCGCTCACAGCGGTTTACTTCATCTTTGTCGTCGCAAAACAGACGGACAGTTTTTTTTCGGGCATCATTACAAGTCTTAAAGACTCGGAAGGGGAAAAGCGGTTCTGTATCATCCTCAAATCGACTATATGGCCTGCAAGGCTTCTTTTTACAGCATTTGCGGTCCTGGTAGTCATTGAGATACTTTCTCTTCCCGCTTCCATGGAAAGGATCGCGGATCGTGCCGGAGGAATTCTTACAACATTTGCCGTTGTTTTATTCCTGTACAGCCTCGTTGATGTTGCAGTTTACCAGATAACGGATTACGCGTGCAGGAAAGATACCCAGCTTGACCTTTCCTTTGTGCAGATGTTCCGGATAATCGCAAGAATGACCGTTATTGTGTTCGGAGCGGTATATCTTATACAGGTCGTATTCGGAAAGCCGATGAGCACCCTTCTGGCAGGACTTGGAATAGGAGGTCTGGCCGTCGCCCTCGCAGCCCAGGATACATTGAAAAATTTTTTCGGCAGCATCATGATAATGCTCGACAAGCCGTTTGGAATAGGCCAGCTCGTACAGGTTGAGGATTTCAAGGGGACGGTCGAGAAGATCGGGTTCAGGTCAACAAGAATACGCACACTGGAAGGCCATCTTGTCACAATCCCGAATGAAAAGATAGCCGTTGCAAACATAAAAAATATAGATAACAGGCCGTTCATACGCCGCTCCGCAAATATTACGATCACATATGATACCCCGCCCGTCAAAATCGAGCTTGCGGTTTCAATCATAAAAAAGATTCTTGAAAATCACGAAGGTATGCTCCCGGATTATCCGCCCAGGGTTTTTTTTGATGAATTCAATGATGTATCTCTTAATATAATTATGATATACTGGTATTCACCGCCCGACTACTGGGAATTCAAAGCCTTTTGTGAAAAGATTAATCTTAAAATCATGAGGGCGTTTGAAGCCGAAGGAATCGAATTTGCGTTTCCCACGACAACGACGTATCTTGCACAGGACCACAAAAGACCACTTCGCATTAATCTTTCGGGCGATATTGATCTTAAGAATAGTGACAAGCAGGAAGTTACATGATATAGTAACGACATATCCGTGAAAAGAACAAATATAGCAAGGATTTTCCCTTTTTCGTCATTCCCGCGAAAGCGGGAATCCGGGCCGCCTTAAACGGACCCCAATATGCCCAACTCCTCTCTTATCAGGAGCGGTAAAGGAGCGAAAATGAAAAAATCCACAACCGGAAGCAAAAGACCATTGATTGTCGCGCACAGAGGGGCCAACACCGAAGCCCCCGAAAATACCCGCTCGGCTTTTGATGCCGCACTGGAATATCCTGTAGACGGCATAGAGTTTGATGTCAGAACTACCCGTGAAGGAATCCCCGTAATACATCACGATAAAACGCTGTCGCGGATAACCGGATCGCGCAGAAAAATAGAATCCTGTTTCTTTAACGAACTTTCCGATTCGGACTGGGGAAGCTGGTTCTCCAAAAAATTTTTGAATGAGCGGATTCTGACTTTTGAGAAAACCATAGATCTTTACTGCAGAAGGACCCGTCTTTTTGTTGAAATCAAAACCGATGAGGAATATTCTCTGTCGGAAACATCAAGAATTCTTACACTGAAAGTATTGGAGATTATAAAAAAGAAGGTGCCGCATAAATATGCAGCCAGTGTTTATATTCTCTGTTTCAACCCGAAACTGCTCGAATTCGCCTATAACAAAGCTCAGGCATATAAATATGTTTTTAACCTTTCCGGAGCTTTTCTGAATCAGGCATCTTATCCTTCTTACGTCAACGGGCTCTGCCTTCCTATAGGCAACCTTTCCGGCAGCTTCATGGTTAAGGCTAAAACAGGCGGTCATTCCGTACTGACATATTCGTGCAATACTCCTGAACAGACCGATAAGGCGCTATCCCTCGGCGCCAATGTTATAATGACGGATAATCCCGGCTGGCTTTGCGGTTATCTGAAAAGAGAAAAATGAGAGGCTCAAAACAATTAAGATTCTTTAATGAATTTATCGAACTCCTTCCAGAAGGCTTGCCTGACAGGATCTCTTTCTTTCAGAATTTCGTGGTATGAATCGGGAATGCTTACAAAGCTGCCTTTTTTCATTAAGGAGCAAATGGCTCTCTGGGCCTCTTCAGATACTATTCTGTCCCTGTCTGCGCTGTCAATCAATACCGGGGTATTTATTTTCCCGGCATATTCCGCGCCATTCAAAATATCTATCGATTTAAATGTCGCCGCGAGCCACCCGTATGTCACCCCGCCCAGGGCAAGCTCACGGGTTTCGGCAATCGCCCTGTGCTCATCCATAAACCGCTCGGGATCGGATGTAAGAATGTTTCCCTCAAACTTTATCTTTCGGAACTGATAGTCATTCGAACCGGCAGAATATGAGCCGCTGCAGCCTGTCTTTGACGCAAAACTGACCATCAGTTTTATAAGCCATTTCGGAAACGGCGGAACTATAATATCGATCATGGGGGATGTCAGGACAGCTTTGCCGGCTGCTTCAGGAAAATCATGCAGAAAACGAAGCGCTATGTGCCCGCCCATCGAATGGGCAAGAATTATAAGCGGAGGAATCGCGGCTGGCCTGACGATGCCGTTTACAAAATAATTCAAATCCTCAAGATATTCGCTGTAGTCGTTTATATGCCCCTTGTGCCTGTTTGCAAGAAGACGGGTTGAAAGTCCCTGCCCTCTCCAGTCCATGCTGTAAACATCCAGTTGCCGCTGGTTCAATTCATCTATTGTCTCCGCATATTTTTCCATGAACTCTTTTCTGCCGCCGAGGAGAATAACGGAGCCTTTTTTTGTTCCGGCCCCGCAGTCCCAGGTTCCATAACGGATTGAAACATTACCGGGCATTGTGAAATAATCGATTTTCAAAAGAATATCCTCCGGTATTTATAAACTGTAACTGCTCAGGAGTCAGAAGTCAGGAGTCGGAATTAAGAATAGAAGCTGTACATGCCTCCAGCAACTTACTAACTTATTCAAGTTGAGCGCTGGCAAAGTATCACCATAACAAAAGCTGGTTTCCTTTTTATTCTGGCTTCTGAATTCTGGCTTCTGGCTCCTGAATAATTATTGTATTTAAATCTATCTGCATTCATCTGTGCAAATCCGGGACTGAATAATTACGATAAACATCTATTGACCGTTTCCGCTCTTTCCATTATATAAATCGGCTGAAATACACAGTAGGCTGTATATGAAGCGCAAAGAATAAAGTCAAGAAAACAAGGTGCAAGGAATAGATTTATGGTTTCTGGTTTGTAGTTTATGGTTAAACCAAAGACCAGCAACCAGAGACCATATCATAATTGAAATTGCCACTGTGATAATTTGGAGAGGTTATGGCATGAATAAAAATCATTCACATCATTTTGTAGAAAGATACACCGGTCTTGTCGGATTCGGTTTCGACAGA
>CAZOEH010000288.1:0-4422 GCA_964578785.1 uncultured Desulfonema sp.
CAGCAGCCTTCTGTCCGTATATCATCCCGGTTTCCCGGTTCGTAAAAGAAAGAGATACCTCTTTCGGTTGCAGGGTTCCATAGCTTGACTGGAAAATATTGATCCCTTTGAAACGGATAGGGTCGTTTACGATTATATCCTTTTTATATACCGGCTTCCCGTTTTCAAGAATGGTGAGTTTTGAAAGATATTCCTTCGGAGCTCCCGATTCGTAAAAACTAACGCTGAAATCATCGCATCTTATTTCGAAATCAAGAGGCTGCTCCCGGCCGGTATTTCTCAATATGACGCTCTTTACGGTTTCTCCTTCGGGAATATTCACAGAAGCGTCAAATCCGTAAAACGAGCCGATTAATCCTCCGGCAAGAAGCAAAATAACGCTCAAATGCACTGCATAAACACCAAGTCTCGTCCACCGGCTTTTTTCGGCAAAAATTTTAAACCCGTTTTCCGTCTCTTCAACCTTCGTATATTTGAATGATTTTGAAATAACAGGCAGGAAAAGAGACTTGAGCTCTTCAGGAGTCTGGTTTCCGGAAAATTCTTCCTTATACGATTTTCTCAGTTTTGAGATATCGAAGGAAATATCTTTCGCGAACAGAATTTTCCATGTCGAAGAGAGGCGGTCTATTGAGCAGACTATAATATTGATCGTCAGAAAAACAATCAGAAACTGAAACCACCATGAATGGTACATATCGAATATATTCAAAAAATCGAATACTCTGTATAAGGATTCACCGTATTCTTGAAAGTAGGCCGCCGGGTTTTCATTCTGAGGGATAACAGTCCCTATTATGGAAGTAGAAGCCAGTGTCAGAAGAAGTGTAACCGTTAATTTTACCGATGCAAAAAATTTCCATATCCCGTTCAGAGGGTTTCCGGAAACCTCATTTTTTTTCATTATATCTGGATCCTTTCAGGTTTAAGCATTAAACATTTTATTATCAGACAAAAAAAAGCGGGGCAATAAAATTAAGATGGTTCCGCAATTCATTGTTATAATAAATAATTATTGCTTCTTTTTTGTTGTATCAGCAGGCTTTATTATAATTGTCGCAGACCTGCCGTTATCAAGGTATTTTGCGGCAAGCTCCGAAAGTTCACCCGCAGCAGCCGACTCGTAATCTTTCATGATAGTTCCGGGCCATTCATTCTGAACCGGATAACGTACCGATTCCGTCAGGACATTGTTGAGCCAGTATTTGTTGGTTCTCAGCAGATCCTTTATCCTTGTCAGTATGGGGTCTGACGACCTTTTGAGGTCCTCAACCGAAATGCCTTTTTTTACAATGCCGGAAACTATCTCTTTAATTTTCCCTTCGACCAAAAGTGCTTCATCCGGGTTTACAGCGGCTTCGATATAAAAAATACCGTATCCCGGATATGCCCGGCTGGGATTATTGTAGGCTGAATATGAGTAGGCGGCTCCCATCTTTTCCCTTATCTCTTCCCGTATTTTCTCGGAAACGATTTCAGCAAGGATATTTAAAAGGCGCGTTCTCCGTATATTCCATATATCCTCGGTCGGATATGCAATAACTACCTGAGCCTTTTCTATTTCGGTTTCAACTTTTATATCAAAAAAGCCTCCTGATGAAAATCCGGGGGAATCCGTCCTTTTCCGTTCAAATCCGGAAGGCCTTGCAGGAAGGCTTCCGAAGTATACGGATGCGAGATCTATGATACGGCTTTCATCAAAATCCCCGACTATTGAAATTTCCAGCGGATCTTTTTTTAACGGCGGATCAATCCATGATCTGACATCATTCAACGATAATTTTTTCAGCTTTTCAGGAGACGGAAATCCGAAACGGGTGTCTCCTCCCGCAAGAAAACGTTCACCCGTAAGATGCATGGCGCCGTCTATCGACCGTGAAAGATCAAGATACCTCTGGTTCAACCGTTCCATGGAAAGTAAATAGGATGCTTCCCTGTACCCGGGATCAATTATATGGGCATAAAAAAGCGCGAAAAGAAGCGGGGCTTCATTCGAAACCGATATCCCCTTAAGGAGAAAACGCCCGTCTTCAACGGCAAAATATGCCTTGGTGCTTTTTCCCGCAAGGGCCTCTTCAACTTCATCCCTGTCCAGTCCGCCAAGGCCGCTTCCATTAATCACCGCTCCTGAAAGATCCGAAATTCCTTCCAGCTCCTGAGGCTCCGCCGAGCTTCCGAATCCGAACGAAATATTAGCCCTGATTTCATTTGCTTCAAAGTCTGTTTTTTTAAGATTAAGCCTGACCCCGTTTTCAAAATCGACCTGCACTATGCCTGTACCGCGTATAATTGTTTTTTTCAGAATCTTTCCCTTCCCGGTAGGTTCCGGCAGATAAGGGAAAACCGCCGTTTGCTTTTCCGCGGGCTTCGGAATTTCCGCCGATAAGCTTTTCCGGTAAGATGCAATTATCCGATCTTCGGGTTTCATCTCTCCTTTCAGATCGGCATTGCCGGTTACAAGGATGAGCCTGTGTCCGGAACTCCATGTGCTCTTAATGGAATCGTGTAAATCCTCCGGCGAAACCGAGTTTAAAATACCTGAATAAAATTCCTTCTCCTGCAGCGGGGACTGAAATATCTTATGATTGTTTATATGCCATATTATCTCGTCGGCGAGAGCCTGGCTGTCGCGCGTCGATTCCTGTTTGACAGCATTATCCAGTTTTGCAGTAAATTCTTTTTTCACTCTTTCAAACTCACCGTTTGTAAATCCGTGTTCGAGGGCGCTTCTTAATGTCTGTTCGAGTACCGGAATCGATTTTTCCCAGTTCTCCGGGCTGCAATCGGCTGAGATATAGGCATATTGAATACGGCGCAGATATATACCGGAAGAAACTGACGCCGATGTGAACGGCGCGCTATTTTTCCTTACCATCGCATCCAGTCTGTTCTGGAGAATACTGTCCGCAATATCTGCAATAAAAAGCTTTTTCCGTACCTCGGAACTTTCTATCTCTTTTTCCGCCTTTCTTACGATCTCTATTCCAACAGAGGTGCTTCCTTCCTCTTTTTCGTGATGATAAAATGCCCTGATCCCTTTATGGCTTATATCTCCGAACGGCGGATCGGGTTTTGGAGCCGCAGCGGCCGAGAATGCCGAAAATCTTTTCATGATAAGGGAGATTACGGTTTTAGAATCGAAATCTCCGACAATAACAAGAACGATATTTTCAGGCCGGTACCAGGCTTTATAAAAATCCTTCAGTTTTTTGCCTGTCATTTTTTCAAGCGCTTCCGTCTCGCCTATCGGAAATCTTCTCGATACCGCGGCATCAGGAAATTTGAACTTCATGCCCGACACGAACGTGCGGTAGGATGCCGAATCTCTTGATCTCTTCTCCGCTAAAACAATCTTCCTTTCCTTCTCTACCTCCGATTCAAGCAGGAGAGCGCCTCCTGCGAAATCTTCGACGATAAGAAGGCCCTTATCAATGCTCTCTTTTTTACCGTCAGGCAAAAGTATGTCATAAACAGTTTCATAGAATCCGGTATGGGCATTGGCATCGGGTCCGAACTGCATTCCCATGTCCTGGAAGTATTTCACGAGCTCGCCCGGTTTAAAATGCGTGGAACCGTTGAAAAGCATGTGTTCAAGATAGTGCGCCAGGCCTTCTTCATTTTCTTCCTCCTGCATAGATCCGGCCTGAACGTTCAGGCGTATATTTACTCTCTCCTTCGGCTCACGATTTTCCATGAGGACATACCTGAAGCCGTTTGCGAGGCGTCCGTAAATAACCGAAGGGTCGGGTTTGATGTCGCTCTCTTCATGAGCCCACCTGGTAAGGCTGATATTTTTATCCGCGAGAGCATGCTCTGCGCCGAAATACCCGGGACAGAGAAAGAGGAAAAAGAAAATTACCGCCGGTATCCGCAATAGCGTGAAATATTTTTTAATGCGCTGTTTTATCATTGTATATAAATTCCGTTTGTTTATTTGCGGCAATTATCCGCCGATAAAAAATTGCAAATCAGGTTTATTTAAACCGTAATATTTCCGTTTTATACCCCGAAGAGCGCGATTCCGTCCCCCGGGAAAAAACAGAGGTTATAATATTTTTATGAATAAACGAAAGAATAAGGCAGAAAACGGCTGATGGCAATACAGAATGTTTTTTTTCAGGGCGGTTTTTTAAAAATAGACTACAGAAAGGCATACCGGTACACTAACCTTATAAGCCATGTCGCGGCATGAGGAGACATGCGTTCCGAAAACCGCGACATGGCTTAAGATCAGATGTTATACCGGGATCACTTTATCCGATATCAACAAAAAGAGAGCTCTCTCCGTCAAAACGGGAAAGCCTGAAGAATCAGGAATAGCAAAAGCGCATGCGGATTATTTTGCGATGTAAATCCCGCGCTCTTTTGTCTTTATCTTGCCGTTCCTGGAAAGCTTGTAAAGCGCATTGCTCAGCTGTCTCT
>CAZOEH010000289.1:0-3255 GCA_964578785.1 uncultured Desulfonema sp.
CCAAAAAGAAGAAAAAAGAAGAGGCGCAACTCTCCGGGGAAGATGAGAAAAAGTCCAAAGAGGCGGAGAGAGTGACGGCTGATGATGAAACGACGCCGGGTAAAGAGAATTAAGGAGGGAAACCTGACTTTATCGTTGTCAGGTCTTAACGCCCGGACAGGGCTTCTTCGATGGCATCCACCAGATCGAACTGCGGCGGAATCCGGTCAAAGATCAGTTCCCCGTTGATCAGCAGAGAAGGGACCGGAGCGAGCCTGATATGCTTATAAACAGCATCTTCTCCGAATAATTCACAGGAAAGTTCCAGGAAGCGCTTTTTGCCCTTTCCGATCATGATATCCACGCGCCGGTATTCCACGCGGTCTTCATATTGCGGCAGCATTTCCTGAACAGCGGCATCCATGAAAAAGCAGGGAAGGCAGTAATCTGCTTTATACATCACTTCGATCAGTATCTTTTTGCCGGATTCCATTGTGCTGCTCCGTTATTACCGAATGTTATCCGTGAAGCTTAATCGCCAGTTCAGCCGCTCTTTTGCCCAGATTATGGACGCTCTGCATCCCGAATGTGTCGCCGGCAATTCCATCAGGATGGCTGCTCCAGACAGTACCGCCAAAATGGGATGTCGGGCGGCCATCACCGACCACTACCATGTCCCAGATCAGCATGGCGGCATGAACAGCCTGGATGGTCAACTCCTGTCCGCCATTGCGGACTCCGCCGACGGCGATCACCCCACCGACCTTGTTGTGAAAACGAAATCCGTTTCTTCGGAAAATCACGCAGCGATCTAGGAAAGCCTTGCATTGGGAAGTCATGGTGCCAAAGTATACCGGGGTGGCGACGATGATTCCGGCCAGGGCCGGATCATCCAGGGATGGAATGATCCGGTTGAAATCATCTTCCTGGCTGCATGTAAATTCTTTCATGCATTTCCCGCAGGCCACACAGCCATTAAATTCAAAATCGGCCAATTCCAGCATTTCTGTCTGTATGGACGGTACGGCTGCCTGGACGGCTTTAAGGCATTCGTCCAAAGCATGGGCAGTGGTCTTCCCTTTTCGGGGACTGCATGCAATTCCAACGATTTTCATGGAACGGTTCTCCTTATTTTTTTCCTGGCTTTATAAGGTATTGTTTTTGCTGGATGGAAGTATAGGGGGGCTGTTTTTGCTTGTCAATTGAATTTTGACAACAGGGATATTTTGCATCGAAAAGCAGCGGCCGGCGATGCGATTTTTTCAACACCATTTCGGCAATTTTCCTGAGATAATAGTCCGGATACGGCAGAAAGCTTGATATTGATTTTATTTCAGGTGTATGATTGTTGTCAGGATCATGCTGTTTTTTGAAATAAACTGGCTGTGGAGATAAACAAGAAAAAAATCGATGGATTTCTTAGTTGCCATCCGAATTTGGACTTTCTACGAGAGCATCAAAAGGGCGATTTTAAGTTTTACACAAAAACAAAGGAGAGACTTCAAGATGGATAATAAAGAATTGATTCTGATGTTAAACCGGGATCTTGCTGACGAACATGCTGCGATTCTCAGATACATAGTTCATGGCTATCAGGAAGGAGAGGATACTCCGATAGGCGCAAGCCTGCTTTCGCGCGCAAGAGAAGAGATGTGGCATATGCACTGGCTTGGAATGATAATCGGGCAGCTTGGCGGAGAACCGGATATGAAGCCGGCTCCCTATCCTTTTGATCCTGCAAACCGCTCAACAATGTTCAAATCCTACGTTGATTACGAAGAAAATCTTATACCTCATTACAGGGAAGAAGCCGGGAGAGTAGAGGATCCGCATATAAAGCGGGTTCTTGAAAGGGAGGCATGGGAATCAGAGGTGCACGCCGGAAAGTTCAATAAAATTTTAAGAAAACTGACGCATGAGGAAGCATCCGGAAAGCCGGGCGCCGAACAGAAGCTTCCCCCTGAATTTTTAAGCAGCCTGCAGGAAATCATAAAAAGCAAATACACCCAGATGCTTCAGAGCATAAGGAACGCCTGGGTTTTTCAGAAAGAGGCGAAGCTGGGATGGCAGGTTATGGATTTTTCAATGACAAAAATGAAACAGCTTGCGCATGTTGCCGAAGAGGTCGCAGCAAACGGAATAAATCCCATGTTCAAAACGGACAAACTGGATCTTAACGCTTCTCTTGCGGAAGCTATGAAAAAGGCCACAGAGGATTTGCAGAAAACGCGAATGGATCACATTGCGCTTCAGGCCGGAGATGAAATAAAAAAACATGCCGGACTCGCCCTCAACATTGAGCTTACAGTTAAACAGGAAAAGTATGAGGAAGCGGAAATAAAAGAATGGATAAAAGGGCTTAAATAGTCTTGAGCAACCCGCATAAGCCCATATGCATACCCGGTTATTAACTTTTCTGCGGTATCCGGATAAGATTCCCGGCTTCATACTGACCCGCAGCATCAAGTCTGGCGCCGCAGCAAGTTATGGCCTGCCCCACAACCCTCATCGCTTTTTCGGGAGTATTGTTCGTCTCGCTGATATGTGAGAGTATTACATGTTCAAGGCTGTCGTGCTGAATCTCTTTCAGAAGGACTCTTGATTCCTCGTTTGACAAATGGCCTGTCCGGCTTCTGATTCGCTGCTTTAAAGGCCACGGATACGGGCCGTTTGCAAGCATGTCCGGATCATGATTGGCTTCAAGAACGAGTACGGTACACTTTCTGAGATGTTCTTTTACCATTGCGGTAGCAATTCCAAGATCTGTTGCGATTCCTATTTTTGTTCCGTTTTCCGAAACAGTAAAACCGGATGTATCTTCAGCGTCATGGGATACCGAAAAAGGGTGAAAAGAAACATTTTCTATATTGAAGCCAAAGCCGCATTCGAATGTCCTGATTTCTTCGATTTTGCCGAGAAACGGTAAAGCGGCTTTATATGTCTTTTGGCTTATATACACAGGTACGGCAAAACGCCGGGAAAGCACCCCGACTCCGTGAATATGGTCGGCATGTTCATGGGAGACGATGATCGCATTGAGGTTTTCAGGGGAGAGTCCCTTTGATTTCATCCTTCTTTCAATTTCAATGCCGGATAATCCGGCATCAATAAGAACAGAGGTAGTGCCGTCCGAAATATAAATTGAATTGCCTTTGCTTCCGCTTGACAGCATGCATAGGGTAATATCTCCCGGCGCGTCTCCTGCAGAGTAGGAGTTTTTTTGTTTCATATCATAATCCGGTATGGCCGAAACCGCCTTTGCTGCGCGCAGTCTCT
>CAZOEH010000289.1:3265-3915 GCA_964578785.1 uncultured Desulfonema sp.
AATAAGAACAGACGTGATGCCGTCTGAAATATAGATTGAATTGCCTTTGCTTCCGCTTGACAGCATGCAGATGGTGATATCTGATGGGTTGCCTCCTTCAGAGGAGATCTTTTGTTTCATGTCATAATCCGGTATGGCCGAAACCGCCTTTGCCGCGCGCAGTCTCTTCCAGTTGTTCCGCGATCTCAATTTTTGCCTGATAAACTTTTTTTACCAGCATCTGCGCGATCCTGTCGCCGCGCCTGAAAGTGTAACTCTTTTTCCCGTGGTTTATTACCGCTATCATTATTTCACCGCGGTAATCCGCATCTATTGTGCCGGGAGAGTTGATGAGGCCTATTCCGTGTTTTACCGCAAGTCCGCTTCTCGGACGCACCTCAATCTCAAATCCGGCCGGAATTGCAGCCGCAAAACCTGTCGGAATGAGCGCAATATCACCATGCTCCAGGAGAAGCTCTTTTTCAACGGCTGCGCATACGTCCATGCCCGCTGAAAGAGGAGTCATGTAACGCGGAAATGGAATGTCGGCATCTTTATCGGGTCTTAAGCGCAAAAAACGGATTGTTAGTGTATTTTCCATATTCAAAACGCCAAAAGGTCTTCAAGCTGTTTTCTGTCCGAAAAAGGTCCAAGAAGAGTAAGTGAAAGAG
>CAZOEH010000289.1:3925-4422 GCA_964578785.1 uncultured Desulfonema sp.
TATCGGAACCAATAAGAGAGCCTGCCAGATCATAAATATCTTCCGGCATAACCGATTCAATCGCATTTATTATTTCCGGCAGAGGGATCGTCCGGCCGAAATTAATCTCATTCTGAGCCTGCCTGAACATCTGGCTGTCCGTGCTTTCCGATGACAGAAGCAGACAGCCTTTAGTATATTCAACTGCATCTTTCAGTTCACCCGGATCAACGGCATTTTTTTTAAGCCTCTTTATCTCTTTTATTATGACATCCGACGCTTCGACGACGTTGCCCGGATCAACGGCAACATAAGCTCCGAGCACTCCGGTATCGGCATACGATGAGATAAAAGAATATACCGAATATGCAAGCCCTCTCTTTTCCCGTATTTCCTGAAAAAGCCTCGAACTCATATTTCCCCCTAGGATTGTGTTCATAAGGGAAAAAGCATACCGTCTTTCGTCTGTAAGGGACAAACCCTGTAACGAAATGCAGAGATGTACCTGTTCGAGATCT
>CAZOEH010000290.1:0-4412 GCA_964578785.1 uncultured Desulfonema sp.
ACTCCGTTATGGAAACCATTCTTTCCATCGGCGGCCTTCTCGGCGCAGAAAAAAGAGCGGATATTCTGGTGAAAAACATGCGGTCGCGGATAAAGCATGTAACGGAGCTTGTTGCCAAAACTTCTGACAGGCCAAGAGTATTTTTCCAGATAGGCGCTGCGCCTGTCGTATCCGTAGGCACCCGGACATATATCCATGAGCTTATCACGCTGGCCGGGGGCATAAATGTTACTGCGGGAGAAACGCCTTACCCCCGTTTCAGCCGGGAGCAGCTCATCTCGCTTTCTCCGGATGTGGTGATTATTACATCCATGACAAGAAGCGATGCGTATGAGATGGTCCTGGCGGAATGGAATAAATGGCCGCAGATTCAGGCAGTCCGGAATAAACGCATATACATGGCGGATTCGGATCTCTTTGACCGCCCTTCGCCCCGTCTTGTTGACGGTCTGGAGGCGCTTGTCAAATTGATTCATCCGGAACTGTTTGAGGAGAATAAATAATTATGGGATCCGGTATTCTGAAACGACTTCTGCTTGTCTCCACCCTCCTGTCGGTTCTCCTTGCCGGATCCATGTATCTCGGTATTTCCGTCGGATCGACCGGGAGCAACTTCGGCGACTCTATGGGGCTGCTCTTTACGGACAAAAACGTGGATTCCGTTCAGGGAACAATCATCCGTCAGATTCGTCTGCCCCGTGTTATGCTGGCGGCCCTCGTCGGGGCGGCTCTCTCTCTGGGCGGGCTTGTTTTCCAGGCCCTTCTCCGAAACCCCCTTGCCGAACCTTATATACTGGGGATTTCAGGAGGTTCGGCAATAGGCGCCATTTTCGGAATCATTCTGGGATTCTCATATTTCCCGGGAGTCAGCATAATGGCATTCACAGGCAGCCTGGCCACACTGCTTCTGCTTCTTGTAATGTCGTCCGGGCAGTCTCTTTTAAAAAAGGATTCCCTGCTTCTGTCGGGAGTCATGGTTAATGCCTTCTGCTCCGCGGTGATCATGTTCCTGATATCGATGACCCGTGACGCCAGGCTGCACAATATTATTTTCTGGCTCATGGGAGACCTGTCGACGGCAGATGCCGGCCGTGTAGGAATACTTGCAGCCGCTCTCCTGCCCTGTTTTATTCTCCTTTTCTGGCTTTCCAATATTATGAACCTGCTCCTCATGGGGAGGGATATGGCTCAAACCATGGGAGTAAATATAAAGATAGTAACGATTACTCTGCTCGTTGTTACTTCATTTATGGTCAGCATAACTGTCAGTTATTGCGGCCTTATCGGGTTTGTGGGACTGGTCATACCGCACCTGTGCCGGATTATTCTGGGATCCGATCACCGCATTCTTGTGCCTGCCTGCCTGCTGGGCGGAGGCTCATACATGGTTTTATGCGACATGATGGCAAAAATTCTCCCCTCGCAGGGCGAAATGCCGGCCGGCGTCATTACCGCTCTTGTCGGTGCGCCGCTTTTCATATATTTACTCAAAAGGTCTTAGACTATGGACCCGGTAATTACCATTACGAAGCTCAATTATTCATACGGAAAGACCCCTGTCCTGAAAGATATTTCTTTCCAGATTCAAAAAAGCGATTTCTTCATAATTATCGGTCCCAACGGCTCGGGAAAAACCACTTTACTTCGTTTGCTCGCAGGAATTATCAGTACCGGAAACGGGAGAATCGATGTGCTTGGAGATTCCATAAAGGATTATTCCCGCAAGGCTTTGGCCAGGAAAATCGCTTATGTTCCCCAGACGCTTCCTGTCGATTTCCCGTTTACCGTCTCACAGGTGGTGCTGATGGGCAGATCCCCGCATCTTGGAATGCTGGGCCTTGAGAAGGATAAAGATCTGTTGAGGGCAAAACAGGCCATGAAGTTTACGGAACTGGATCATCTTGCTGATCGCAGAATAAACCAGTTGAGCGGCGGTGAATGTCAGAGGGTTTTCATTGCAAGGGCGATTTGCCAGGAGACGGAGATTATTCTTCTGGACGAACCCACGGCGTCACTTGATCTGGCCCACCAGACCCGGATTATGGATCTGATGGAAAAATTGCAAAAGGAAAGAGGTATTACGGTTGTCATGGTATCACACGATGTGAATCTTGCAGCCATGTACGGCAAGACCCTGCTTCTTTTAAAGAAAGGTCAGATTGTCGGCCGGGGAAAACCGGATGAGGTGCTGAAGTTTAAAACTCTTGAATCGGCTTACGGTTGCACGCTATTGGTGGATGAGAGTCCTCTGGGCGGATTTCCGCGCGTAACCCCTGTGCCCGGACGGCTTATGAAAGTAGTGGATTAATTTTCTGATCTTTATACTCCATTTCACTCGAACCCTCGTACCCTTCCCTGAACCCTTTTTTATAAAATTGGTTGACTTGGTGTTTGAAAATATATAATTGTATCACCATTCAGGTGCTTGTGTATCGAGCATAAAAGGGAACCCCGTTAAAATCGGGGACGGGCCCGCCGCTGTAATCGGGGACGAAAACCGCATTAAACCACTGGCCGTTTCACGGTCCGGGAAGGTGCGGCAAGTAGGTTGATCCGTAAGCCAGAAAACCTGCCTGGATATTTTTAAGAGGCCTTGAAGAATATTCAACGGCCTCTGATGCCCTTCGAGGATCAGGGTATTCTGTTTGATCAGAGGATAAAAAAGGGAAATCCCCGGATCGATTCATTTCGGTCCGGGTTTTTTTATGCCCGGACCCGGATTAACTTTTTTAATTTGGGAAAGGAGAAAGTGTTATGCCAAAGGTTTTGAAATTATTCTTTATTTGTATTCCTCTGATTCTTACAGGCATTTGCAGCGCCGAAACGGAGTCAAAGGAAGAAAAAGGGATGGTCACGCTCCCTGAAGTTGTGGTGACCGCCACCCGAACCGCGAGTGAGATCGAAAGAGTTCCGGCCGGAATAACCGTTATTACCCGGGAAGAAATAAAAAATTCTAATGCCGGATCAATAACCGATCTTTTGAGTTCAGGAGAAGGCATCGTTGTTCGGAATCTAATGGGCAGCGGCAAGAACGCACAGGTTGACCTTCGCGGTTACGGTGAAACCGGGCCTTTTAATACTCTGGTTCTGGTTGACGGCCGGAGGGTGAATGCGATTGATCTGAGCGGCGTTGACTGGACTCAGATCCCTGTTGAGCAGGTTGAAAGGATTGAAATCGTCCGGGGGACAGGAACTGTTCTCTACGGAGACAATGCCGTTGGAGGCGTGATAAATATTATTACAAAAACCCCGTCTGAAGGATTTGCCGCTAAAAGCGGCGTAACTGTCGGAAGTTACGGGCGCAAAAGGCTGGAAGCATCGGCAGGCGGAGGATTCGACAGGATAGCGGCATCAATCAATGCGAGCGTTGACGAGACCGACGGATACAGAGATAACAACAGGTATGAGGCGAAAGATATAGGGGGAAAGATTGTTTTTGACGCAAGCGACAAACTGAGCTTTAATATCAGCGGTTCCTCTCATGAGGATAAATTCGGGCTGCCGGGCGCGCTTACGGAAGCGCAAACAAAAGCGGACCGCAGGTCAACCGCCAATCCTCAGGATGAAGGCAGCAGCACGGATACGTATCTAAAGGCCGGATTCGATCTGGCGGCAGGAAATTACGGCGATCTTACCGCCGATGTATCCTACAGGAATCGTTACGGTGATGCGGTTTTTCCGGACGCCATCAGCCCCCTTGCAGCGGATTCAAATTTGAAAACATGGGGTTTTACCCCGAAGTACGTTTTAAAAAACGAAATATTCAAACATAAAAACACACTCGTTACAGGCGCCGATTTTTACTGGTCTGAGCAGGATATCGATTCGTACGGCGGCTTTTTTATTCCTCTCTCAACGCAAAGCAGTTTTTCGAACATCAGACGGGATTCCATCGGATTATATTTCAATAATGAATATGCCCTGATGGATAATGTGATCATTTCTTTAGGCGCGCGTAACGAAAAAGTCCGGTATGATCTGGTCCAGGCGGATATGACCGGTTTTCTTGCTCCCCTTGACGAACAAATGTCCGATTCCGAAAAAGCATATAATGCCGGATTGACATTCATGTACGCGAAAAAATCTTCAGTCTTTATCCGGGCCAATCGCAGCTTCAGGTTTCCGCTTACGGATGAACTGGTTTACATAGACTGGGGAACATTCTCTTACAAGGCGAATGCCGGTCTTAAACCCCAGACAGGGAAGCATTATGAAACCGGAATCAAGCATTCCTTTACGGATGCGATTTCAGGAAGCATGACTCTTTTCAGGGCTGAGATTAAGAATGAACTCTTCTACAATCCATCAACTTTCGGGAATGAAAATCATCCTGAAACTCTTCATCAGGGCATTGAAATCGGATGCAGGGCGAAACTGTTTGACAAATTGACTCTTTTCGGGAATTTTACCTA
>CAZOEH010000291.1:0-2564 GCA_964578785.1 uncultured Desulfonema sp.
GGTTTTGGATTGCCGGCCTTTATCTTCATGTTGTTTCTCGCTGTTTTATATGCCAAATTCAGCAACCTCCCCGGATTCATCTCTTTGTTTAACGGCCTTCAGGTGATAGTCGTTGCAATCATTTTTAACGCAACCTGTTCGTTTGGCAGGAACATAGCAAACAATTACAGGAACATCCTCGTTGCTCTTTTAGCTGCCGTTTCATTCTGGTTCGGCGTAAGCCCTTTTATGGTTATTATCGGAGCCTGCCTCCTCGGTATGGCCCTTTTAAAAGTACCTGCTTCAATCTCTGTGGCCGGTTTCGAAACAAAAAAAACAAAGTGGAATGCCGGGCAGATCATTGGTCTCCTGGTCACTTTTTTTACCTGCCTTGCCGGGCTTTATTTCCTGAACGATAGCCTCTTTAATCTGTCGGCTGTCATGATCAAAATAGATCTCTTCGCCTTCGGAGGAGGGTTTGCGTCTCTCCCTCTCATGCTTCACGAAATCGTCATTAACAGGGGATGGCTGGACAGTAAAACCTTTATGGACGGGATAGCCCTCGGCCAGATAACGCCCGGCCCTATTGTTATTACGGCAACATTTGTGGGTTATCTGGTTTATGGGATCACCGGCGCGTTTGTGGCGACAATCGCTGTATTTGCACCTTCATTCTTTATGGTGATCATCATTGCGCCTTTTTTTGACCGGCTGAAAAATTCGATATATTTTATGAAAGCCATAGACGGGATCTTCGCCTCCTTCGTAGGTCTGCTCTTATATGTCTGCATCAAATTCTCGATGGGGATTCCATGGGATATTGTAAGGATTCTTCTCGGGCTTGCGGCATTGGCCGCTTTGCTTCGCAAGGCGGACATCCTGTACATAGTGCCGATAGGGGCTGTTATTTCTCTATTCGTTTTGTAGATAATTTAATAATTCAGTGTTTCTAACGGTAATCGTCAAGTCTCACTGGTAATCGATTCCAACCGGCACACTAAGCTGCGCTCTTTATGGCCGCAAGAGATACGAAAATTCCGGAACTTTCCTTCACCGGTTGACCGTTCTGATGCATCTAAAAATAAAAAGACCCATCTGTGGTAAAGTCTGAAGAACTGTGGTATAAAAAGAAATATGATAAAAAACGCGTCTATATTGAAAAAATTCGAAGATGATCTCGTCAGAAGCGAAACGATAAGATCTGCAGAGCAGTCTCTTCAGTTTTTAACAGCGATGTGGAATGAAGGGATTGCCCTCGGTGTTCTGCCTCCTTCAGACCTGTGGGAAGGCATTGATGTGGATATCCGGATTGCGGGGATACTGAACTCATGTTTGACAAAATCCTTGCCCGATTGGGCGCAACGCTGAACGAAAGCAACCTGCCTTACATGATCATCGGCGGACAGGCTGTTCTTCTTTACGGGGAACCGCGCCTGACCAGAGATATCGACATTACTCTCGGCGTCGGCATTGACCATCTCGGCGCGCTTCTTGAGACGATTAAAAAGATCCCCCTCAAATCTCTCCCCGAAGACGTTACAGAATTTGTGAAACGAACCATGGTTCTTCCCGTTATAGACGAATCGACGGGAATCAGGGTAGACTTTATTTTTTCCTTCACACCCTACGAATCGCAAGCTATCGGCAGGGCAAACCATATAAGGATACTTGGACAGGATATCTCCTTTGCGAGCGTGGAAGACCTGATCATCCACAAAATTTTCGCCGGGCGTCCCAGAGATATGGAAGATGTGCGAATCATACTGCTGAAAAACCAGGGCATTGATATCCGGTATATCGAGACATGGCTGATGGAATTTGATGCCGCGGCTGATGAAAAAATTTTCTTATCTGCATTTAGAGCCTTTTTTAAGTAACATAGACGTTTATATAGATAAATCGCTTATGACATCCGGGTCACATGAACATTACATCCCTCACTCAACGATCGGCAGCACATCTCCCGGTTTTGCGATCAAAATTCAATTGACAAACCAGATCCTTCTTCCTATACTTCAGCAGTGAAAAAGCAATATTTTATCAAGGACTTATGGGGATAGCATCGGACATCGCGATTATTATCGTTGCCGCCCTGCTCGGAGGGTTGATCGCCCAGCGTCTGAAGCAGCCGCTTATTCTGGGTTATATTCTGGCGGGTGTAATGGTGGGTCCGCATACCGGCGGGATAACAGTTACGGAAATCCACAATATTGAACTTCTGGCTGAAATCGGGGTGGCTCTCCTGCTTTTTGCCCTCGGCCTGGAATTTTCATTCAAAGATCTGAAGCCTGTACGAAATATCGCTCTCATCGGCACGCCTGTACAAATGCTCCTGACTGTCGCCTACGGGTTTGCGGTCGGGCAATGGCTCGGTTTCGGGAAGACCGAGTCGATCTGGATCGGGGCGTTGATTTCAGTATCAAGCACGATGGTCATCTTAAAAACCATGATGAATCGTGGTCTGATAGGAACACTCTCCAGCCGGGTCATGATCGGCATGCTGATCGTTCAGGACCTGGCCGTGATTCCGCTTATAATTATTCTGCCCCAGTTAAGCAACCCGGAAGCGGGATTGCCCCTTTTGG
>CAZOEH010000291.1:2574-4391 GCA_964578785.1 uncultured Desulfonema sp.
GTTTAAAGCTGCCTGCTTTATTGCCGCGATGGTTTTCATGGGGATACGAATTATTCCCCGCATGATGGCCTATATAGCCGCCTGGAATTCGCGGGAGCTTTTTTTGTTGACGGTAACAGCGGCTGGGCTTGGAGTCGGGTATGCCACATACCTGTTCGGCCTTTCGTTTGCCTTCGGGGCTTTTGTGGCAGGCATGATTTTAAGCGAATCCGACTACAGCCATCAGGCATTAAGCGATATTATCCCTCTGCGTGACATCTTCGGTCTGCTTTTTTTCGTCTCTATCGGAATGCTGCTGGATCCTGTTTTTCTGTTTTCCAATCTGAAAACGGTTCTTCTCATGGCGCTGCTTGTTATTGCCGGTAAGAGCCTGATTTTCGGAACGCTGGTTCCTTTTTTCGGATACGGCAATGTCGTCCCCCTGGCGGTCGGGCTGGGTCTTTTCCAGATAGGCGAATTTTCCTTCGTGATTGCGATGGTCGGTCTAAAGACAAATTCCATAAACAAGGATCTCTATTCCCTGATACTCACTACCGCAGTTATCACGATGGTTCTGACTCCTTTTATTTCTGGTTTGACGGCGCCTCTTTACGCGCTGCGAAAGAGATGGTTCAAACGCGAATCGCTGCAAACAATCAACCTGCCTCAAGCCGGATTCAGGGATCATGTCGTGATTGCCGGAGGAGGCAGGGTAGGTTCTTATGTGGCCCAGGTTTTACATTCTTTGAAATTCGCTTTCGTGATAATTGAACTCGATTCACGGCAGATCGAGAGGTTCAAAAAAACGGGATTGCCGGTTATTTACGGAGATGCCGGTCAACCCACGGTTCTCGAAGCAGCAGAAATTGAACATGCGAAGCTTTTCATCATAACTACGCCTTCGGCAATTATTACGAATTCCGTTGTCACGCAGGCCCGCCGTCTTAATCCGGAGCTGCATATCGTGGCCAGGGCGGAAAGTATGGAGCAGATGCAAACGCTGAGCAATTCAGGGGTGAAGGAGGTTGTTTTACCGGAGTTTGAGGCGGGTCTGGAGATTACCCGTCAGACCTTACTTTCCCTGAACATTCCGGCAGGTGAAATTTTACAGTATACGGATCAGGTCCGGCATCGGTTATACGCGCCCTTATATCAGATGAACGCCGGATATCCGACCCTTGCACAGCTGCAGATGGCGGCCAATCAATTTGAACTGGTATGGATTACTTTACCTGACGGCAGTTTCTTTACCGGACAGAGCATCATGGGGCTGGGCATACGCAGCAGAACCGGTGTCTCCGTGGTAGGCATTGTGCGTGATAAAAAAGTATTCCCGAATCCGGATATTGGCTTTCGTTTCGCTGAAGGGGATTCTGTCGCCGTAATGGGCAATATTCAGCAGATCGGGAATTTTAAAAAACTTGTTCAGACTTTGCAGAAAAAACCGGAAACAGAGGAGAAATAAAAAATGATGAAAAACATACCAGGCGGATATATACGGCGGCATGGGTACTTGCGGTACGTTCCATACTTTTGAAGGTTCTTTGAACAGGCCGGTCGATTTATATATCTGTTTATGGATATCTCTGGTATTAGAACACTAACAGAAAGATTCTGTCGGAAAACACTTAATGAGGAGAAAAAAATGAACATCACTGAACGTATCAAGGGAATTTTGCTTGGACCCAAAGAGGAATGGCAGACCATTGCGGGCGAAACAACACCTATTCCAGAGTTATATAAAAACTATGTTTTTTTGCTGGCAGCCATCGGACCGGTTGCTTCTTTTATCGGCACGTCCCTTGTGGGAGTCAGCATGCCGATGGGATCATACAGGG
>CAZOEH010000292.1:0-4387 GCA_964578785.1 uncultured Desulfonema sp.
CGGAATCAGTTTATGTTCGATCATAATCTGTCCTCCGCCTCACCGTTGCTCAGCTTGAGTAGGAGTGTGCAGCATAACAAACTGGAAATGTATGAAAAGCCAAGCTGCTTGATTTCGTCAAGAGAATAGTTTTCGATTTCGGATTCGGTGATTTTATTAATCGTCATCGTTTTTCCCTGTTATCCGTTTTATCTCTTTATCAAAATCAGAGATGAAGTTTTTATCCCGAATAACGCGAAATTGTTCATACTCCTGTTCTGCTTTTAACTTCGCTTCCAGAGCAGGTACCCTGCCTGTTTCCCTCATGCTGAACTGCTCGAATTTTTCGAGTAGTTGCTTTTTCATCAAGTTCTGCTGATTTGTATATTTCTTTCAGGTGATAGGTCACGGTGTGACTTTCAACGCCGAAAAGTTGTCCCATGGCCTTCTGCGTAAGCCAGACCGTTTCGTCTTTAAGGAAAACTTCCACATTCACTTTGCCGTCGCTTCCGGTGTAGAGAAGGAAATCTGACTGTTTAGCGGGGAGGTTGCTTTTCAATACAGGCCACTCCTTTCAGGATTAATAGCAGCTTCGGTGAAAATTTTCACGGGTTCACCTTTATATACGGATTTCGATCAATTATTGCTGAACGGACTTTCTGCTTGAAAAATCCTAGAAGATCACCTTGTCTTTCTAATAACATGACAAGTTCTTGTATCGTACATAATACGACAACCTTTTGCTGTAAGGCATCTTTGCAAGTTGTCACGGCAGGATCAGTGAAGTCCGATGCTGAGATAATGATTGCGCGCCCTTCGGCACGGTGGTAAACTCGAACAAGGTGTTGTGATATTTCAGGAACACCAATTGGATCCTTCCACCATTTCATCTCGACAAAGTATATATACCCTTCAAGTTCAATAACTCCATCAATTTGTTCTAATATTCCCTCCTTTTCTTCACCACATATAGAAAACGCTTCACGGATGAGAATATCATAAACCTTGAATAGGGAATTAAGGACACCTTCGAGAGCCTTCCCCCGCTTATGCCTATCCACTTCAGAGAATAAGGCGAATAGGTCACTTTTCACCTTTGTTATTGCTTCCTTTTTCTTTCTTATCTTATCAAGTTCTGCCTGTTTTTTTGCTTTGTGTTCTTGTTGTTCTACCTCACGTTCTTTTGCCATTCGTGTAAAGCTATCTTTAACATTCACAACTTTCTGAATTTCAGAAACCAAACCCTTTGCTTTAAGCTGATCAGCTGGCCAGCAGGATGAAAAAGATTCGTATTCAACCACACGTTTTAGAACTTCTCGTCGTTCTCGTAAACATTTTTCACCTTTTGCATTAAGCTCAGTTAGAACTTGCCGGGTAATTTCAAATTTGTTGATACTACCTTTATCTTTTCTCCACTGCTGCAAAGGAAGAAGCATAAGTATATCAGCCACACCAGCACCTTGAAAAAACAAAAACACATCATTCTTTGTTTTATTTAAAAGCGGGATCGTGTCTATGAGAAGATTCATCAATTCTGGTGGATAGTGGAACGTTATATCAATCTTCATATCCCCACCCTCACTACTCCGCTCATCAGTTTTGGCAACAGTGTGTCCCGCAGGCGTGAAAGCGTGCGGATTTGGAATGAATTATGCTTTATATGTTCCATCACTGGCCCAGCAAATATTCTGAACTTTTCAGAAATCTTCAAAGGAGGAATGGTTATCTCGTACTGAGCGATCGAATCTCCAGACACACGCTGTCTACCACTTGTTCCTGTCATGTTCAGAATTGCGAAGTCTCTAAAATCATTATTCCTGGCTAAAAAATAGTACCATTCTGAGCAACATCCAGTTTTCGGAGCCAATACAATGTATTCTGTTGAACCCCAACCTATCTCTTCGTTGTCAAGAAAGTTAATATAAGCGGTTTTGCCATTTTCAAGACAAGGTGTTATTCGTGCAATTATCGTATCACCATTTTTGAATTTTATCCCACTTGTAAATTCCCTTTGTATCCATCCTTTTGGGAATGGCCCTGAAGTCGGCATATTTGCCATATCAATATAGAGAGCAACCTTAGCATTTTTGATTGATCGCAGAGGATTGATATCAGCAATATCTCCCAACTTCCCCTTCTTCCACCCCGGATCGGCTTCTTCCACAAACATCTTCCGCCAGAGGGCTTCGGCCATTCCTTCCAGTGTTTTGTTCTGCCGGTGCAGAAGATCGATCTTGTCGTCAAGGCTGGACAGCACACCGGCAATGGCTCGCTGTTCAGGGAGAGAATCTGTTATAAAAACATCCAGAGAATTTAGCAGGGTTTGCGTAAGCAACGGATGACTTGAACCTTCAGCCTGAGAGTTTAAACTCATATTATTCAGTAGATAATAAAGGAATTTGGCATCTGTTTTGTTTTTTGGAATAGTATATAAAGCATTGTCAGAAACCCAAATAGGTTTGTTTTCGTAGAATACGCTCCCACAATATGCACCAACTCGACCGACAATAACAGTTTCACCTTGATAATTAAATGTATCAGTATATCCGAGTATGCCATTCCCTCCATAAATTGGAATGGTTCCATTTTCTATTTCAGAAGGCCGGGATTTCCCATTTTTAAATTCTGCTACTTTCCCCAGCTTGCATTCTTTCCAATTACTATTCACTGATAACCCCCGATAGCCGCTCCAGAAGCTTAAATGCGTCTTTATCAAACTTGGAAAAGGCGAACCATTTTTTACCCAGGTCTTTTAAAGATGCCCCAAAATGATAAACGGTTTTGCCGTCAATGATTAAAAATCTATCGTGAGAATTATGAAATTCTTTAATAGTGATCGCCGGGTATTGCTCGTTATATTTTTTTACATCCAGAGCAAGCTGTTTGGAAATGGTCCTGGTGAGAATGGTAATTCGCACTTTCTTATTGGCTTTGGAAAGTAATGTCAAAACCGCATCATCGATATAATTGTCAATCAAGACAATTGATTTTCGGGCGGTGCGAATAAGATCGGAAACAAATTGATAGGCATCAAAAATCTGCCCATCGAAAAAAATGCCTTGCCTGGGTTTGATGTCTTTTTCTTCGATGGCGTCGAAAACCCTTTTAAATTTCTCATCGGTTTCTACTTTATATTCAATCTGTTTTCTTTCAACGCCGTCGAGACGATGAAATATCTGCGCGTTGGCAGAAATAAATTTGCGCATGGCTACAAAGGCATTGATGATTTGAATACTTGTCTTGACGGCGGTTTCACTTCGTAAAACCGCTGAAAGCATGGCAACGCCCTGTTCGGTGAAGGCATAGAGAGCTTTTCGTCTGCCACCCCAACTTGAAGTCGCAAATTGCGACTTCAAGTTTTGCTCATTATTTGAGGTGTCAATTTGGAACCTCAAGTGGCTTTCATTCTCTAAGGTCGCAATTTGTGACCTTAAAATATTGTTCTCTTTGGCGGTAAGTTGAAATCGGAATTCCTGTGGAAATCTTTCAATATTTCTTTTGACCTGTTCATTTAATCTTTTTACTTCAACGCCATAAAGTTCAGCCAGGTCACGATCCAGCATGACTTGAACACCGCGGATGGTGTAGATGCGGCTTTGAATATCACCTTTTTTAATGATAGCATTTTCAACCATCGATATTCACCTCCCACCTAACTTGAGGCCACAATTTGTGACCTCAAGTTGAACCCGCCATTTTACTTATGCCAGCTTCACCTTTTTCATATTTTCCATAATCAACATATTAAGCCGCACTTCCTCTTGCATCTGCTCTTCCAGTTCCGCCTTCAGCTTGCCAAACCGTTCTGCAAAATCAAAATCATCCTCATCTTCAGGCAAGCCGATATAGCGCCCCGGTGTCAGCACATAATCCTTTCCTCTGATTTCATCGAGCGTCACCGATTTGCAAAACCCCGGCACATCCTCGTAACCATCTGTCTTATTGTGCCAGTGATGGTAAGTCTCGGTTATTCTGGCGATGTCTTCATCGGTAAAATCTTTTGTCCGGCGGTTAACAAGATAGCCGAGATTGCGGGCATCGATAAACAAAACCTTATCAAGACGGCCTTCTTTCCTGCGTGACAGGAACCAGAGGCAGGCTGGTATCTGCGTATTCAGAAAGAGTTTTGCCGGAAGGTTGACAATGCAGTCAAGGAGTCCGGCTTCTATAATCGCTTTACGGGTTTCCCCTTCCCCGTTGGTTTTTGACGTAAGAGAACCCTTGGCGAGCACAAAACCTGCCATGCCTTTTTGCGACATATGATAGATAAAGTGTTGAATCCATGCGTAGTTGGCATTGCCGGTGGGAGGGACGCCATACTTCCAGCGGGCATCATCTTTTAATAGATCACCCGACCAGTCTGAATCGTTGAACGGCGGATTGGCAATGATGAAGTCGGCTTTCAGAT
>CAZOEH010000293.1:0-4386 GCA_964578785.1 uncultured Desulfonema sp.
GAAAAAGCTTCCGCTTCCGGCGCCGCTGTGAGAGCTGTTGCGATTTTTGCATAGGCCCCGGGTTTCATATTAAGATTCAGGGGCAGGTTATCTATGGAAGCGACATAACCTTTGCGGTGTATCTGAACGTGCCCCAGCATGGAATCGGTGATCTGGCCGATCATCATGGCCTTAAAAGAGCCTGTGATGGAAATAAAGACCAGAACGAAAACAACGCCGATCGTGATGAGTGATGCTGTCAGCAGAGTTCTCCTTTTGTAGCGGATGAGATTTCGGATGGCAATTTTAAAAAGATTTCTCATGACGTTGTTTCTCCTTTCATCTCTTTTGCCGTAAGTCTGCCGTCTTCCAGCCGGAAGATGACTTCCGCCTCGCCGACAATCTTTGTGTCATGAGTGGAGAAGATAAATATGGTGCCGAAATCATCGCGCATTTTTTTCATCAATCCGATAACGGCGTAGGCCGTTTGGGAATCAAGGTTTGCTGTAGGTTCGTCGGCGAGGACCAGGGCCGGGTTGGTTACAAGAGCCCGGGCGATCGCCACCCGCTGTTTTTGCCCCCCCGAAAGCTGATGGGGATACTTGTCTGACTGATCCATCATGCCCACGGCCTCAAGCAGCCGGGAAATCCGTTCCCTGCGCTCCTTCGGCTGTATGTTCTGGACCATGATAAGGGGATATTCGATATTTTCGTAAACAGTCAGAACGGGTAGCAGGTTGAAATCCTGAAAAATGAAGCCGAGATGGCGTCCCCGGAAAGCGGCACTTGCCTTCCGGTCCAGCCGGGCAATCTCCGTATCGGCCACCATCAGGGTTCCTTCCGAGGGTTTGTCGAGACAGCCTACAAGGTTCAGGAGGGTCGTCTTGCCGCTTCCCGAAGGTCCTACAAAAGAAACGAAAGAGGCCGGTTCGATCTCAAAAGACACATCCTTCAGGGCGTGAACAACCACGTCTTCCGTCTGATAATTCTTGGTTATATGATCCGCTATAATCAATGCCATGTTCTGTTTCCTTTCTTCTTAGAATCCAGCATCTATTCGAACTCAAAGCCGGAGAGATAATTTTCAAGAAGCCGTCTGTTGGTTTCGTTCAGCTCCGGACAATGCTCCGCACCGCGCCCGCCCTCGACTGCCTGGGCGGCAAAGACCATGCACGTGGGCAGACCGCATTTTTTACAGTTTGTCCTGGGCAGCAGCCGCAGGATTTCAATCAGCTTCGGTTTCGTCTTTCCCGTGAAACAGGGTGTAATCGTATCCCGCTTTTCCCATGCCTGGTTGATCTCGGTTTTCAGCCACTCCAGGATGCGATCCGCCTCTTCCCCGTCTTTCAAGGCATTTATGGCTATCTCCCGCGCCCCAACTTTGATGATCCTGCCGTTATGGTGAAACATCACCTCCGGTGGATCACTGAAATACTGGGTGCCGCCCAGCACGGCGTTTAAGTAAGGCAGCGCTTCGCGCACATCCTCGTTCAGGTGCGCGATGCAATGCACGGATTCAAAGCTGGGGTTGCACTCGGGCCGGAAAATTTCCCTGGTATAGCCGGTCAAAAGCATATTATCTCCTTTCAAGGACGATTCTTATGGCATGATCATCAGGGGATATCCGGGATGTTACGGGTGCTTCAGCTGCTTGAGCATCTCATCCACCGAGAGTCCGTCCGGCGCCTTTGCCAGCGGATTCACATCCAGAAGTTCTTCCCATACCCGAATGGCATCCTGCTTGTTTTTCAAATCATGCATCAGAACAATTCCCTTGTTAAACCGTGAGACTTCATGCCTGGGATTAATGCTGACAGCCTTGTCGAAACACCGGACAGCTTCTTCAAATTTGCCGGTTTTGCGGTACATAACACCCATATCCGTCCATACATCTGCATTTGCCGGATTGAGTTTCAAAGCTTTTTCATATGCCGCGATTGATTTATCGTAAAGATCTGAATCAAAATAGAGATCCCCCAGATGAATCCATGCTTCAGTATTTTCAGGCTCAGCAGCAACGGCCTTTTCATGATCGGTAATTTGAACCGAAATGTCAGAAGACAAATTCTCTTCTGATGCAGATACCGGTTTTGCAGCTAAACGGTCCCCGGTTTTATAGTTGTTGAAAACAATTCCGGCAAATATACCCGCAACAAAGGCCGTAATTACTGCGCCGATCAGGGTTGAGGTTTTAAAAAGCCTTTTTTCAATTATTTTCTTTTTGGCCATTGAAACTCCCGTTGTATTACTTATAAGAAATTGTTCGGTAATAAAAATTCCATCCGTTTACATTACTCCCAGCAAGAGTTCTCAATACATGTTCCTCCGCTTCCAAATTGTATTGCCAAATCCGGATTTATTTTTTTTATATTGATCATGTATTCGATTCGTTTCTGATCGAATTTTGACTCAAGGTCTGAGATTACCTTTTGAAGCTTTAAAGCTTTTTCCGGATCGCTCTCTTTTTTAGATAGTTCGCTGTTGAGTTCAAGTTCTTTCATATAGATCTCCTGTCTCAATTTTTCAGTTGACCTGAAAAAAGCATCCCGCTCCTCGTTCATTTTACTTACAGAACTTTCGTTAAAATTTCTCATGTTCCGTGAGCTAAAGCCTGAGTCGCTTCTGTTTTTCAAGTATTGTTTTCCGCCCGGTCTGTATTCCATTCCCCCGCTTGCAGAAGCTATAATAACAAGAGTAGCCAACACCGCAATCATCAGGATTCCCGGAAATCTTTTTCCCATAGGGCCGCCATATTTTAAAAGTTTGCCCTATTACCAAAGCAATACGTGTGCCAATAATCCAATGAGGCCCTGATTAATTATAACTTATTGATATGTCTTTAATGTTGGATTGGAATTAAATCTGTTATTGATCCAGATCGCTAAACAATATGGATATTAAATATACGGTTTGAACCGATACGAGTTTTTTACATGGCACAAAGTATCCACGTCTATATATTACTTTTTTGGAATATAGATTTGGGAATTCTCTTTGTCAAGGCAAATAGTACGGTATTTTTGAGTTTTGAAGAATAGTCATAAAATTATAATATGGGAATATTGATGACTCCGTAAAAAGCCATTTGTTAGTGAGATTGAGCCCATTCTTAAAAAAACGAAGAACCGGGATTTAGAGAGATTTGAACCGAAACAGTGAGTGCACTTCCTGCTTGAAGACTGTTATGTAATACACCTACCTACTGTTCAGCGGTGAGCAGTTGTCAGAATTGTGAATTACGGATGGAAAGAGAGTTCGATGAGCTAAGGGGCGCGGCGACTTTTTAGCCGTGTCCTTCTTGAGCGACTGGTCAGATACTGCGCTTGTTTTTCAAAGACGAGCAGACGTTGTTGGCTCTCAAACATCGCAGCATCTCTGAGGTATGTACGTGCTTCTCTTTCCAAACCGAGCCTTTCCGCCACTCGCCTCAAATCAATACGGTTAAGCACGTCGATGGTAACCGGTCTCTTTGCATCAAAGAACACGAGGGAATGAAGAAACCGCTTGGCGATGTCGGAATTGAGCAGAAGGCACGCGAAAGTCGCTTCCTCCTCAGAACCACAAGGGATGGAGTAACAGGTATCGTCTAAAACCTCCGGTTTGTTCTTGTACTTTCCAACGACTACGAACCTGCAATTCTTGTAGAGGCCGGAGATTGCCACTTTCCATGGCGAAAAAGTGTAGTCTCCGACGCCGAATACCGAGAACCGTGGCCGCTTCTGGTAGATTATGCTCTGACGCCGATCTAGAACCTCCGCATGTTGCAGCAGGTAAGCCCATGTCTTTGGAGCGGTTCTCGCAATAGACGCAGTGTCATCACCGGGCTTGCGTTGGGTAACAAGAACAAAGCGTTGCGGTACCAGCCTGTCATTGGCGAGATCGGAAGACTTCAACAACGGGTAAAGGTAGGTAGGTTCAAGTTTAATATGTTCATCGAAACCGTTGACCAACGCGTCGCCGGACTTACTGAATTCCATTACAGAAGCCGCATCGTGTTTCACGCCGGAGCGCCATCTATAATAGGCAATCCCGTCAAGATCGCGCAGTCGGTGATATTCGTCAACATCCGCAACCAAGTCTCTACCGACCAGACCGAATGTCGTCAATTTTTGATCGAAAGAAAGGTCCGCGTACACCCCTGCCGTGGGCAACAGGTCCGGTACGGCCGTGTGAACAACAAGCAAACAGGCATTAACCGAAACGCCGAAGTGCAACGCAGCGTCTATCAAATGAAGGCTTGCCTTACCGATATTAAACTGATGGAGCCAGCCGTGGCGGAGCACTTTCCGCGCGGTTGAAGTCTTACAAAGCATAGCCAGACTGCCGCGCCATCCATCAAGCGCTTCGAGGAGTTTGATTAACATCCATTCAGAAATGTCAAAGTTGGCCTTGCCGGTCTTCGCGGCG
>CAZOEH010000294.1:0-1707 GCA_964578785.1 uncultured Desulfonema sp.
CGTTCAGCAGGATCAGGGCCAGGCCAAGGCGCTGGTTCATCCCATGGGAATAGGTTTTGACCGGATCCTTGGCCCGGTCTGCCAACCCGACCTGTTCCAGCCGCTCCATGATCTGACGGCGGGACACGGGCTTCTGCAGCCCCCCTAGGATTTCCAAGTTGCGCAGAGCAGAGAGGTGATTGTAAAAAGCCGGTTTTTCGACCATCGCCCCTGCCTTCGCCAGGGCCTTGTGTCTGGTCTTTTTTAGAGACGCCCCGAAAATTTCCACGTCCCCTTCCGAAGGGAAGACGAGATGCAGAATCATCCGAATAGTGGTGCTTTTGCCTGCACCGTTGGGACCGAGAAAGCCAAACACATCGCCCCGCCGGACCTCGATGTTCAGATGATCCACGGCCAGTCGGTTTTTGTAGTGCTTCGTCAGCTCAATGGTGCGCAGTATGGTGTCGGACATGGCGCCGGCGGCCCTCCTGATCGATTGCAGTGTGGTCATTCTCGCTGTTCATGAATATAAGCGATCCAGCGATTGTGCATGATGGATCAGGCGGCGATCCGTGATTCTTCAATGTCATTAACAAATTTTACTCCTTCTCCCGAACAGACGATCCAGGATTCCCTTCTTCGGCGGCTCGGGCTTAGAAAGGCCAAGGTTACGGCAGATATATCCCTCTACTTCATGCTGGGAAATATTGGAACCTTCGACCACGATTTCCGCTCCCACCAAGATGGCCGGAGCCACCGGAAGATCGAGCTCGAAATACTCATCGGTCTGGTATGCGGCTTGGGGGTTGGATGTTACTTCGATTTGAATTGGATATTTTGAGCCCAACCTGGGCATCATCTTCCGAAAATTCCTTCAAGGCTTTCCGCCAGGTTCGTTCAGGAAAAATCTTACCTTGAGCATACCCCCTCCCATCACAACGAATGTGGCTGAAGTCCTCTATCCAGCAGCTTCAATCGGTGTTTTCGATCCCTCTTGAGCAGTCATCCAGATGGCGGCCAATGCTGCCAGGGCAATCAAGCCGAGACCGTAATAAAGGTAAAAGAGATTAAATCCGGCGGCGTCGATCACCTTCCCGCCGATGGCGGTGCCGACGCCGCCGCCTCCCATAAAGCAAAAGGCCACCAAAGACATGGCCGCGCCACGGGCCTGGGCGGCAAACTCGGTCGCAATCGTAATAAGAGTGGAATGAACGAATATCAAACTAAATCCGAGTAGTGTGACAGCCAGTATAAGAAACCCTAATTGGTAGCCCAGAAAATAAAGGACCACGTTGGCAGCGGAAGCGATGGTCAATCCGCTGACCACCAGGTTTTTCTGCGGCAGCGACCTGCCCAATTTCCCGCTCATCCTGCCGCCGACCATCGCTGCGATACCGAAAGCCGTCATAATCAGACCGATGTAGAAATAGTTATACTGGTACGTTTTGCTGATATAGGCTCCGAGGTATGAAAAAGACCCGATGATTAGAATTCCTTCCAAAAGGATGATGAGATATAAGCGCAGGCTGGCCGGGGTTCTTAGAAGTCGTCCGTATGGTCCGAAAAAAGAGCTGCTCGGATTTTTAGCAGACGGGTAATGCCTGCCGGCGACAACCAGCAATGCAGTGGAGACAGCGGCGAGTACTGAATAAATCCCGAAAACCCCCCGCCAGCTCAAAAAATAGGCAGTGGCGCCGCCGATGGCCATGCTCAGGCCCTGGCCCAAAA
>CAZOEH010000294.1:1717-4383 GCA_964578785.1 uncultured Desulfonema sp.
TAAATGTGCCGATGGCCGCCTGACGCTCCGGCAACGGAATCATGTCCCCTATGAGCGCCAGGGATACCGGCATGACGGCCGCAGCAAAAACTCCGGTAATCGCCCGGTAAACGGTCAGATCGGTGAAACCGAAAGCGATGGCGCAAAGAGCGGTGGCTGCCGTGAAAAGGAGCATGGTCCCTGAAAGCACCTGTCTTTTCCCGTAACGATCGGCCATAGGGCCGAAAACCAGTTGAAACAAGCCAAAAGGGAGCATGTAGGCAGTAATCAAAAGGCCGGCCCGGGTCACCTCCAGCCCCAGGTCGTCGGCTATGGCCGGCAGGATCGGAGAAACAACCCAGTTGTCGGCCATTACGGTAAAGCCGGCAAGTCCCAAGATCATGATTAGAGTGTGTTTTGCCATGGTCATCTAAGCCTCAACTTGACTTTTTAGGGTCATGACGCACTGCGGACCCTTCTGAAAATCCGGGCGATAGAAGGAGCGCGGCGGGAGAGCCGCACTCCTTCTCTATCCTTCTAAACGCTCCGTGCCTGCTTCTTCTCGTTCTTTTCGCTCGCACAGGGATGATCCTGTGCTTCCCCATGGCACTCCTTGATCTGTTCAGGAGTGCACTCCTCGGGTTTCCCCTTGAGCTTTTCCGGCTGTTCGCAGCAACATGTACCCATCGTCCTTCACCTCCTTTCCGAAGCAGATGACTCATGCAAGACACGTCTTCAAACCACCCTCAGGAGCATCTCCGCAACGCCATCCTTTAACATCTCCGTTGTCCCGAAGTGAAAGGTGAGTCCCCTTGCATCCCGAAAATACCTTTCAACGGGAAGATCGGTGCAGTATCCATGGCCCGCGTGGATCTGCATGGCCTTGTTGGTCACCGAAACCGCTGTCTCCGAAGCGAAGATCTTGGCCTTCTGAGTCCAGGGCGGAGAGGGCATTGGGGGATTTCCTGCTCCCCTGGCGGCACAGTAGAGAAAAGAGCGTGCAGCATCGATGCCAAGGCTCATCTCCGCGATCATCAGTCGCACGGCCTGATGTTCCATCAGGGCTTTGCCGCCCGCGGTGCGCTCCTTTGCATGTCTTAATGAAGCCTCGAAGGCCGCTCCGGCGATGCCAAGGGATATGGCCGCAGCGCCAAGCATGGCGAACCGGCCGCCGATGGCGCCAAGCAGCTTCAGCCCGTCTCCTTTCCTGCCAAGAAGGTTTCCGCAGGGAACCGAAGCCTCCTCGAAATAGATGTCCCGCCCCGATGTCCCTCTGAAGCCCAGGCGGTCGTAAACCTTGCCGAAGCTCATACCGGGAGTTCCCTTTTCCACCAAAAGCAGGGAGAAGCCTTGTTGTCCCCTGGATCTGTCGGTAATGACAAGGACCAGGTAAATGTCCGCCTCGCCCGCGGAGGTCACGAAAAATTTCGAGCCGCTGACAAGGTACCTGTCATCCGTTTTCACCGCCTTTGTTTCTATGGCCGAGTGGGCGCAGCCGGAGTTTGGCTCATGGACGGCAAATGCCGCAAGCTTTTCGCCTTTCGCCAAGGGAGGCAGGAATTTTGCCTTCACTTCGGGGCTTCCTGCCAGAACGATCCCCTGCGTTGCGAAATGGTGGGCGAGCAACACAAGGGCAGTGGATCCGCAGACCTTGGCGATTTCCTCGATGGCCAGCACAAAGGAGAGGACATCCGCCCCCGATCCTCCGAGATGTTCGGGAACGTTCATGCCGGTGAATCCACATTGGGCCAGTTTCCTGAAATTGTCCCATGGAAAAGCGGCCGACCGGTCGATTTCAGCCGCTATCGGAGCAAACTCCCTGCGTGCAAGCTCCGCCGCGCTCTTTTTCACCATTCGGTGCTCTTGCGTCAGGATAGAATCCATCATCATCGTTCCTCCTTTACCCGGCTGCAGGCTGAAGATCAGTCTGTGTCAGGCGGATCGGTGGAATGTCGTTTCAAAGGTCAATGCTGTCCGGCAGGATGAAGGAAAATATCCCGCTTGCATATGATCAGGATCATATAAAGGGAATTATTTTGTGAGGATTCCGTGTGAGAAAAACTTCGAAGCATATGATTCAGATCATATCCATTTTCAAACAACCATTTTATACTTCATCATAAAAAGGCGGTTCCATAACCAATGCAAAATACTTTGGCTTGAAAGGAGTGACAGCGAATGAAACCGTTTTCCATTGCCTTGGCCGGAAAAGGCGGTACCGGCAAAACCACCATAGCCGGCTTGATGATCAGATACCTGCTCAGTCGTAAAAGGACTCCTGTCTTAGCTGTCGATGCGGACTCCAATGCCAATTTGAACGAGGTTCTCGGCGTTGAAGTGACCGCCACCATAGGCGGTGCCCGGGAAGACATGAAAAAGGGGAAGGTTCCCAATGGGATGACCAAAGACATTTTCCTGTCCACGCGGATGGAGGATGCCATCATCGAGCATGAGGGTTTTGATCTGATCGTGATGGGGCAGCCGGAAGGGGCTGGATGCTATTGCGCGGCCAACTCGCTCCTTGCCCGCTTCATCGAGCAGCTCGCAGGCAACTATCCGTATCTTGTCATGGACAACGAGGCAGGAATGGAGCATATCAGCCGCCTTACGACCCGAAACGTGGATGTCCTGTTGATCGTCGCAGATGCTTCCCGAAGGGGTCTTCAGGCTGGGGTCCACATCGACAT
>CAZOEH010000295.1:0-4377 GCA_964578785.1 uncultured Desulfonema sp.
AATATAAAAACTGTTTTGCGCCTTCCACATTGAACTCGGTTTTTTATTGGCGAAACCGATCGTTGTATCTTTATATATCAATCAAAATTTGATATTAACCATCAGGCCAAGGTTATTTCCAGCCTGTGCTTTCTTTTTTCCCAATCCGGCATCACCTTATCCAGAAACCTGTAAAACTCCGGGCCGTGGTTGTCATACCGCAGATGACTCAGTTCATGAACGATGACGTAATCGATACATTCCCTTGAAGCAAGGATTAAATCGATATTCAGCGTAAGCCTTCCCTTTGAGGATAAACTTCCCCAGCGCTTTCGCATATTTCTGATCTGCAGCAGCGGCTTGGATGAACAAAACTTCTCTAAATGGAGCCAGCACCGATTAAAGCTTTCATCCAATCTTCCTGCCGCCTTCTCCCGATACCATTCTTCAAGCAAGCTTTTGACCTTTTCCGGAGAAATTTGTCCTTTAATCTTAATTTCAAAATAACCTTTTATCAGCTTGACGGCATCATGTTTTCCACCGCCTATCCTGAGACGATAATGCCTTCCGAGGTAAAGGTGTGTTTCTCCTCCTACATATCGTCTCTGCGGCGTTCTGGGATCGAATTGCCGGAAAAAGTTACGTTGCTTTATAATCCATCCGGCGCGCCTGACAACCCTTTTCCGTATCTCATCTATGCCTATCCCGAAAGGCGCTTTGATGACGACAGTCTGGTCGGGATGAACGGATATTTCCAATGTTTTCCGATCAGCATGGAAGAAGCTGAATTCAATGTTTTCCTTGCCATAGGAAACTATACCACGTGACGAACTCATTTGCCGCTCCTGTTTCTGGCCACCTGCATTGCCCGCTCGATGAGTGAGTCCATCTGCGCTTCACTCATCTCCACTCCCATCTTGCCTTTCACCTCATCAAAGAGGTAATCGTCAATATCATTGATGGCCTGGTTCATGGCATCATCATCGTCCCAGAATTGAATCTTCCAATGGCGGGTCAGAATGGAGTGAATGGCCAGGGCGGTATCAGCGGCAATCGAATCACGCATCTCGCCGGAAAGCGGATGCTCCTCGAAGAAAGGTTTCAGTACTCCATAGTAGGCCATGGCATCCTCGTCTCCGGATAGTTTTTCGGGCATGTCGTCATGGTGCCTTGTCACTACCCTGTTTCGTATCTCCATGACCTTATTCAGATAATCCAGATCGGACATGCGCTTTGCCCGGAAATCTTCGATGGCCTGCTGGATCAGTTTGGAGAATTTCTCATAAAAGGCCGGATCTTCATCCATCTTTTCCGTAATGACCTTCCTGGTTGCATAGGCTATGGCATCAGCCTTTGCTGCCGTGGTTTTTCCGTAAACACTCTGTTCTTCCTTCACCATCGAGAATCTGTCGCTGTCAAAGATATTCACAGGCTCATTCAACTGTATTACTTCGTTAGCCTGGATGTGCGTATCAAGCAGCTTTCTGATCTTCGGCTCATAATCGCGGTAGTCAATAGCCTCGGCATACCGGAGCTTTACAGAGGCTTTCAGGTTCTGGAAACGCTTCAGGTCGGCTTTGTATCGCAAAAGCCTTGTCTCGTCGATACCCATGATGAATGATTCGGTTGACAAGGCAATGCCCAGCGTTTTGCCGTATTCGGCCAATCTTCCGTAAAATTCTTCTCTCAGTGCATCATCAGCCAGCAGGATTTCATAAGCCTCTTCATCGCGGCTGTTCTTCACAGTCTTAAAGAGATCCCATAGATCCGAATAATGCTGAGGCAGTCTTTTAATTTCCGCATCGACCGAAGTTAGCGTACCTGCCAGATCTGCCTCGTCAAAACCCTCAAAGGCGCTATACATTGTCAAGGCTTTGTCCAGTTCCCCCAGCAGACCCACATAATCCACCACAAAACCATATTCTTTGTCTTCATACAGCCGGTTCACGCGGGCAATTGCCTGCAGGAGCGAGTGCTCTTTCAGGTCCTTGCAGAGATAGATGACTATATTTCGCGGCGCATCAAAACCGGTCAGCAGCTTGCTGACTACTATCAGGATTTCCGGTTCCGGTCCGAACTTGAAGCGGTTTATGATCTGCTTGTTGTAATCTTCCTCATTGCCATAACGTTTCATCATCTTCTGCCAGAATTTATGCACCTCGGTCGTGGGTTCTTCGTCCGTCTCTTCATAGCCTTCACGGGTATCCGGCGGGGAGATGAGCACTTCAGAGGTTATAAATCCGACATCGTTCAGATGTTCATGATATTTCAGAGCCGCGGCCTTGCCCGGCGCAACGAGCTGCGCCTTGAATCCGGTACCCTGCCAAGCGGCGCGATAATGCTCGCTGATATCAAAAGCGCGCATGTAAACAACCTGATCCGCTTTGTTGAGCATCTCCGCCCGGGCATATTTCTTTTTCAAATCGGCCTTTTGCTCCTTAGTCAAACCCTCGGTGTGGCGTTCGAACCAGAGGTCGATGGCTGCCTTGTTCTGTTCCATCTCAACATGACGGCCTTCATAAAGCAGAGGGACGACAGCCCCGTCTTTAACCGCCTGATCGATGGAGTAACGTGGTTCGATCAAACCGCCGAATTTGATAAAGCTGTTTTTCTCCTTTTTCAGCAGCGGGGTGCCGGTGAAACCGAGATAGCATGCTTTGGGAAACATCTGGCGCATCCGCGCGGCGAATGTGTTGTAGTTGGTCCGATGGCTTTCATCAATCAGCATGAAAATGTCGGCGGAATCATCCTGAAACTTCCTTTGATTCAATGCCTTATCAAACTTATGGATCAGCGTCGTAACTATTCCGGCCTTTTGTTCCGCCACCAGCTCAAGCAGATTCCGCCCCGAAGTGGCACGGTTCGGGTCAAGTCCGCAGGCGGCAAAGGTGTTGCCCAACTGCTTGTCCAGATCATCACGATCGGTCACCAGGACAATGCGCGGATTGGGGACATCCAAATCGAAGGCCAGATTTCTTGCAAGCATCACCATGCTCAAGGATTTTCCCGACCCTTGCGTATGCCATATGATACCTCCCTTGCGCCGGCCTTCCCCGTCGAATTGCTTGATCCGCTCCATGGTGGACCGGACGACAAAATACTGCTGGTAGTGAGCGATCTTCTTGATGCCGCCGTCGAAAAGCGTAAATTTGAAAGCCAGCTCCAGCAGACGTTCCGGACGGCATAAGCTGTAGAGAGCTTTGTCCTGCTCAGTTACAAGGCGCTTGCCTTCGATATCAAAATCATCAAAAAAAGAGCGGGCAGAAGCAAAGTCGCCCTTAAAGAGTTCATCTTTTTGTTTTTTATCAAGATTTTTTTCGACACAGGCGGCCACATCCTTTTCCTGATCCCGCAATTCTTTCCAGGCACTCCAGAATCTGGCCGAAGTTCCGACTGTCGCGTATAGTGCCGTGTTTTTATTAACACCCATAACCAACTGCGCATAAGAAAAGAGCCTGGGTATGTAATCGTCGCTCTGGTTGCGGATGGACTGAGATACGGCCTGTTCGATCTCCACATTGGGAGACTTGCACTCGATGACCGCCAGCGGTATGCCGTTTACGAACAGGATGATGTCCGGGCGGACCGTTTCCGTGCTGCGGGAACGCTCCACGCTGTATTCGGCAGTAACGTGGAACACGTTCTGATCCCAGGCACGCCAGTTTATGTAATTCAGGTCGAAGCTCCTGGAATCGCCCTCGATTGTCTGTTCCAGAGCAGTACCAAGGGTGATCAGATCGTAAACAGTCTCGTTGGTCTTGAGCAGGCCGTCGTATTTGACATTTTTGAGCTTCTGGATAGCCGTCTGGATATTCTCCTCGCTGAAAAGAAACTCCCGCCCTTTATAATGGATGCGGTTGAGCCGCTTGAGCTGTTCCCGGAGAATTCCTTCAAGCAGTATGTTACCTGTCTTTCCCTGACGGGCAACAAGCGCCTTTTGAGGAGTAAGGTACTCAAAACCCAGATTGATCAAAAGCTGCAACGCCGGAATCTGTGAGAGGTATTTTTCGTTGAACCTGAAACCGTTCATGTTTTTCTCCTTGAAGATCTCACCCTGTAAAGCCGTTCGGTAAAGCCACCTTCCTGTTCAAAAGCGCCAGCCTGTGTAGCCAACTGACGGTCGAGCAGATAGCAGCACAAGTTCAGCAGAGAAAGCGCGGCGTTTGCCACCAGCACGGAGGACTGCACTGACTCACACGGACTCTCACCGACCTGCACAGACATGATTTTTTCAGTTTCCTTTTTTCTTGTGTTCGTCGGTGGTTGTCCGTGTCCGTCCGTGTTCGTCCGTGTCTGTCCATGCCCGTCCGTTTTTTTACGCTGTTCCTCCTCCACCCATGCACGCACCTCGTCCAAAGTAGCGCACCGTTTTGCCTTGAAGCGCTTCAGCGCCGGATG
>CAZOEH010000296.1:0-4367 GCA_964578785.1 uncultured Desulfonema sp.
TAAAAATCTATTTCCCAAAAATCTCAAATCCGTTCGCATATGACTTTTTACGAGAACATCAAAAAGGATGGACTTGCAAAAATAAAAGGATGATAAAATGTCCGTATTGAATAAAGATGAAGAGCTCAGAAAAAAAGCCATTTATGAGGGTATGTCTCCGAGAAGACGAAAGCACATCGAAAAAAAAGGATATGAGAAGTGGGATCCGTTTGAAATGCCAAAGGATCCCATCGATATCCGGAAAGATAAAACAAGAAGAACCTCGCAGATGCTCGTACGGGAATTTCTTCAAAGCAGAAGTTCCCGGGAATACAGCAATGAATACGGCCGCGGAGTTCTCGATTTTTGCCTCGGTATAATTAATGAGGATGAACGCTATTTAGGCATGTTTGAATTCGCGTCCTGGTATACTGAGTTGTTGAAGAAAGAAGGCCATGAGTTAAAAAAATAAGACCAGCCCTGATTTCCGTGCTAAGGTAAATTGCACCGGCCCGCAACCTGTCAGGAATTAAAGGAATGTTAAGCAAAGGGTTTATATGAGATGATGAAGAGAATCGGAATAATTGGCGGGATAGGTCCGGAATCAACCGTAGATTATTATAAAAGGATTATTGACGCATTTAAGGTGAACGGGATTGACTCGTCCTATCCTGAAATAATCATTTACAGCGTAAACCTTGCAGAACTCATGTGTATCCTTGAAACCGGAAACCGGTGCAAACTTGCTGACTGGCTGGTTGAAAAGACAGACGCGCTCTTTAAGGCCGGCGCTGAATTTGCGGTAATCGGGTCAAACACTCCTCACATAGTGTATGATGAGGTAAAATTGCGATCCCCGATTCCGATGCTGAGCATTGTCGAGGAGACCTGCAGGAAAGCCATCTCTCTGGGTTTGAAGAAGCCGGGTCTTATGGGCACAAAATTCACAATGGAATCGGATTTTTTCCAAAAACCTTTTCACATGCAGGGAATTCCCGTTCTTCTGCCGGATAAAGAGGATCAGGAGCTCATACACCACAGGCTCTTTTCAGAAATCGAGCTTGGCATAATTAAAGATTCAACCAGAGAAGAACTCCTGGCGATTGCAAGAAGAATGATCGACAGGCATTCCATTGATTCGCTGATACTCGGCTGTACGGAACTTCCCCTTATTCTTACCGGAGACGAATACGGTATTCCCTTCTTAAACACAACGGCTATTCACGCGGAAAGCATCGTTAACTACTGCATCGGGTAGAAGTTTCGGCGGGGTGTTATACAACCATTTCTATTTGTTACATGTTCAATTTATTGGAAGAGCTTGTTGCCCGGGTTTTATTGCCCGGGTCTTACTATCAGGGTCTTAGCTCTCAGGAAAAAAACATATAAATTCAGCTTTAAAAACAGGGACTTGACCTGCCGGATTTCCGTATTTACAGGTACTGCATTTGCGCAGAAGGTGGTGATGCAGAGTTCAGGCCGCACAGCCGGCGGAAAGATGCAGGGTCCTTTTCCGTTTAAAAGAAATATGCAGTCGGAAGCAAAAATTCTGTTTTCTTTTTCCAGGCAGATTGTCATACTTTCCCGGAGATGTCCGGCCAGCGTCAGAATATAGATAAAATCAGGAAATCCGATAATTTCATCAATCGCTGCATTGCGGCAGCAGAGCCCGCCGCATCCGGTGTAACAGCGTTTGAAGGCAGACCGGCTTGCCGTAAGAAGCTTCTCTTCCGCTTCCTGAATTTTCCGGCAATGCCGGTTTAAATCCGCCAGATCTGAAGGAGCCAGGCCGTCAATCGTTCTTACCGCTTTTCTGAAATAGTATCCGAGAGACATTTTAATGTCTTATTTGCCATTACTGTCATACATCAGGATTTTGTTTAGCTTTGCTTCCCACTCATCTTCTGCAAGCACCTCGAACCGTAAGACTTTATCCTTCATCACAAGTCCAATATCCGACCAGCTTCTCGACTTTGCTTCTTTAGTGCACAGAGAAAACATCTTTCGCTTATAGCCCGTATCCAAGTTTCCTATTAAATGGCGACCCTTGGTTTCAACTACATAAACACGTTCGTAGTCGTTCTTGTCTTCGGAAGATGCAACGGTAAATATAAAATCAGGATAGATTTTATGCTTCCGCCAGCCTTGTACGGAGTAGTCCTGTCTGGATCGATTCCGATACCAGAAAAAAAGTCGCTTTTGCCCTTCAAGGTACCACGCCACAGCCTTTTCGGTTTCATTAAATTCATCTTCTGGAACAAATTCAAAAAGGCTCAATTGAAGTTGTTGGCCGTCTTTGCGATTTAATGTCTTTGCCGTTGGCTTGATTTTGATTGATTTTGGAAAGGTAAAATCAAAATTTTCCCCTATCACCAGGAATCTCATTTGATCTGAACCAAGCATCTCGTTAAAGATATTCTCAGACAGGCGATCTTTTTCACGTTCAAGCTGCTTGCGTAATTCTTCGATGATAAAAACAAAATTAGCAGCAACCATTTTGTAATCATATTTTCGTTTCAGACGGGCAAGAACATCTTGCGCCAATCCGTGTGCCATCCACGGATTTGGAACAATATCACAGATCTGACGAGTCATAAATACCGGATCGACTCGAATGCCGCCTTCCTTCAGTTGTATTGACCCGCTCTCTTCGATTACTTTCCTGATGTCATCTGAAAGCGTCGCAATATGCTCCATGTCCTTTTCCTCAGACATGGATAGAGCAAGTGAATAAACCGGATCAAGATCTATGCTATCCCATGGTACCTTTGCCGCAATGTCCATTTCATAATTGACAGGTTTCCATGTCCTGTTATGCCGTACCATAAAGACCGGCAACAGGGTGCTGTTTGCTGCCTTCCTGAAGCGGTCCCGGATCTTTATAATTCGTTCAGGCTGCTCTCTATCCCCTCCGGGGTCATCGGGTTCCGAGACAACTTGACCTTGCAAATCGCCCAGCCCTTCACGGCTGAAACCATCTCTTATGCTTGCCAGCAGTTTATTGGCGTTCTGCTTAAAGCAGAGCACATAACTTTCATCAAGTTCTCTGATTTTGGTCTTGCGCGCCCCGGGCTGCCGGAGAATGCGTCCCACCAGTTGTGTCAGGGCATTCTTTGAAGCAGGATTTGTCAGAACAACCAGAACATAGGCAAAAGCACAATCCCAGCCCTCTTGCAGCGCCTGTTTTGTTATGATGTAACGAATTCTACAATCACGACCCATTAACCCGCCGATGTCATCAATCTCTTTAAGCTCATCCTTTTCGCTTGTCTTTACGGCCACCTGCTCGACAGGGATTCCAATTATTTTGATGAGATGTTCACGTACATCTTCAGAATGGATATAGCGGGTTCCCCTCTGTTCCTTTCCTGTCCGCTCAACCTGAATGAGGCAAATGGGGCGGATATTGACGCCGGAATTGGCTTCATGCTCCCGCGCCTTATGTTCCAGAATATTCCTTTTGTTGACACCTGCCAGCAAAGTATCTTTCCAATCCGGACTCACTTTGTTGACCACATGAAGATCAAGCTTGATCATCTCCTCGCGATGTAGCTCCCGGCCGGATATGTCAACCAGGATATTGCTTTCTTTTGAAGGCGTGGCCGACAACTCAATAATGATGCCGGGATTGAATCCACGCAAGGTGTTTTGGGCCCCCTCGCTATAGGCTTTATGCCCTTCATCTAAAATGATTACCGGGGATAAGGTTCGAAGTGTGTTTCCCAGTGAAGTTTTGACCTGTTTTCCCCAGAACCCGGATTCTTTCTCATAGGTATCCAAATTAGGAATATTTTCAAAAATTTTCTCCTGCCCCTGTACATCGTCCTCGGCCGGGAAAAAATCCTGAAATCCGCCACTGTCCTTAAAAACTTTAAGCGTCTCTTTGGTCAGGCGATTGGCAGACGGCAGCATGAGCATTAAAACCACGAGGTTTTCTTCAACATCCAGCGGTGAAAATCGGTCCGTTTTTTCAAGGATGACGGTTCGGCCGCCGCTGGCAAGATCCAGATGCTGCCGGTAGGGATGATCCTGGTCTTTCAGACTCAAGATGGTTTGGCGATAGATCTGAGTGGTAGGCACGATCCACAGAATAAGTCCGGTCCTTTTTTTACGATAAGCCAGGTTGACCAGATCGATGATCTTAACTGCCAGCAGTGTTTTGCCGCCGCCGGTGGGAATCTTGAGGCAGAAATTGGGAAGGGGTTGACTAATTCCATTCCTGCGAGGGCGGTAGCTGCTTCTGATGCCGGCTTTCTCCCAGGCCTTGGCTGGAAAATCAATTTCAGCGTCCGGGATCAGAACCGACTTCTGCTTCCAATCGGCCAAAAGCTCGAAATAAGTTTTTACCTCCGACAGGGCGCGTAACTGGTATTCTTTAAGTTCCATAT
>CAZOEH010000297.1:0-4351 GCA_964578785.1 uncultured Desulfonema sp.
TGTTTCCGAAACCGCCTGTGCCATTCATTTTCCCTTCTGTTTCTTATTTTTCATAAAAATGACTACATATTTTTTGACAATATCAAGTGACGATTTTTTAATCCGGTTGAATCTTATGCCGATCTCATATTTTCCGCTGCTCCCCGGCACCGTATGAACGGCCCGGCCTTTTATATCCACCAGATCGTCTTTCAAGCCTATCGAGAGCTGAACGATGTTTTTAGGATCCACAGGGAAATGTGTTTCAAGCCTGATTCCGGATTCCGAAACATCAAGGGTCCTTCCTATTCCCTGTTTGATCAGAACATTCTTCTCATATACACCGACATACAGCAGATTGTGCGATCTTACTCTTAAGTGTTTTCTTTTATTTTCCGTCATCTCTCTCACCTTTTTTATAAAAGCGGATAAAACATGCAGAATCGTAAAAAATCAAAGAAAGTTATTTTTTTATCGCAGTTCTTTTTTTATCCATCTCGCTTGCAACTATAGTGGTTGCAGATATACATGCTCCGAGATTATCAAGGATATTTTTAAAAGTTACGGACAGCTGATCATATTCCTTATTAATACTGCCGATATCAAGATCTGAGACCTTAAGGTTTTTTGAAGCAAGAACGGAGGCTGAATGAGGTTCCTGGCCGATATTTATAAAAGGGATGTGACCGACAAAGTCTCCTGCGGAAAGACTCAATATGGGAAGATATCCATTTTTTGTTTTACGCACTATCAGGGCCTCACCTTCGGTGATCATATACGCGCTGGTATTAGTTGTGCTCTGCTCAATAAACATCTTTTTGCCGCTTAATATCTCATTGATTATTACTTTGCCCGAATAGATATCAGCCAGCATGGTTGTTTGTTTTTTCATCCTGTTATCAAGGCTTTTTATCATATTCTTGGATTCATTTGACAGCCTGGTATATTCACCATACAGCCTTTGCGAATCGAGCAGACCCAGCTGAACTGTTCCTACGGCCACAGCGGAAGCGTGTCGCACATTCTGTACCGGCATCACAGCCGATATGCTCCCTATAAACGAGCCGTCTGTTAATCTCACTATCGGTATGGTCCCCTGAGGAGTCTCTTTGACAATATCAATGGTTCCCTCGAGTATGGTCCATATCCAGTTTCCGAATTTGCCTTCCGCAACAATCGTGTCGCCGTCATAATGCTCTTCTTCATCGACAACATACATATAATCGACCAGGGGGCCTCTTATCACCGGAATAGCAGGTTCTTTTTCTGAACTTTCAGTGAACGCCTTCGTATAAGAGACAGGGCCCAGTCTCTCAATCTGCCCGTCATCCAGCATGCTCAGGGCATCCAGTGTTATTTCCATTCTGCTTTTTTGTACCGTATTTTTTGTTTTGACCTCTTCAAGGGAAAATTCAAATTCACCGTCGATCCAACCGAAAAGAGCATATACGGCATCAAGCCCCTGTTTGGATCCCGCCTCGGCATTGACAATATTTCCTTTAACAAAATAGATAACCCCGTGTTCATGGAAATATTTACTCTTTATCTTTAATATGCCTGTGCTGCCGTTTGTGCCGAAAATCTGGATAAGCTCTCCCAGATTAAGAAAAGTCAGGCTTCCTGAAAGGGATATATTGGTCATTTTTCTACTGCGCCCATTTGAATTCTTTCTGCAGATGAACAAGAGTCCGTTTCATGCACTCTTTCAAAGTATTGACACCTTCACCCGTTAAAGCGCTGGCCGGAAAATAAGGAACTTTAAGCTGTTTATTAAGATCATTCTGCATCATTTCTACGGGCATTATCGGTATGGTATCACCGACATCCCGTTTATTATACTGCATTATCAGAGGTATCCTGAAAATATTGAGGCCGCACTCCTTGAGGTTCTGATCAAGATCCTTGAGTGAGAGCATGTTTTTTTCCCGACGGATGGAAAAAGAATCGGCAACAAAGACTATTCCGTCGGCTCCTTTAAGAACCAGTTTCCGGGTAGAACTGTATTGAACCTGCCCCGGTACCGTATAAAGCTGAACCTTTACATCGCATCCCTTGATTTTACCAAGACCCATCGGTAAAAAATCAAAAAAGAGGGTCCTGTCCCCTTCGGTATCGATTGTGACCATCTGGTCGGCAACCTGTTTTTTATAAGTCTTGAAAATATATTCAAGATTTGTCGTTTTGCCTGATCTTCCAGGGCCATAATAGACTATCTTGCATTCGATTTCACGATTTTTCAGATTAAATACCGCCATCCGGCATGACTCCGATCATGAATACATAAAAATTAATCTGTGAACATCTTTAAATCAAGACTGTAATTCCCCATTCTAGGTCCCGATCCGATTCTGGAGAAAGCGGATACAACTCCCGATCCGTTTAAAATGGCTATAGGAGAATAAAACTGGACATTGCCCAACCGTACCCCCGCCTTCAGGTTTTCTATCAGCAGTTTCTCTCTGGGCGGAACAATGAGGCTGACCACGTTTCCTGATTGAAACGACACATCCAGAACAATTTCAGGCTGCTTTTTCCCTTCCGTTTCCAGAACTATTCCGACAGAACTCACATCCAGAAATTCTTCTTCCTCTTGCCCGGTTTCGGGTATTATGACAACAGGCTTTATTGCAGGCTTTGCTGTCTCGGGCCCTTTTGGGAGCGCAACTTCCTCTTTTATAACCGCTTTTTCTTCTTTTGCCGCAGGAAGCCTGCTCTCAATGCCTTTCTCCTTCAAAAGATTTTCTAAAAAAATCCTTATTTTTTCCAACTGTCCCGGCGCGAAAAGACCGGATGTCAGCCATTCTTTATACTGGGAAACAGCTTCTTCAGGCGAAGAAGAAGCGAAGTAACATCTTATAATGTTTTTCGCCGCGACAAGACGGAAAGAATCCATCTTCAGCAGTTCCTTGAACTCCTTGATCGCCCTTTCAAACTGTCCGAATTTCGTGAGGGCAATAGCACCATCGAGAGCCGCGGATTCCTTGTCGGTTGAAAATGAAAACTTTGCTTTTATAAGATTCTGAATTTCCACCGGCATTTCAGGAGGCTTTTCAGGATCATTATATTTTGCAATGGTCTGCTTCAGCAACTCAATTTTCTTTGAAATTCCATCAATGAGCTGCCGGCCGTTTTCAGGTTTAACATTTTTTTCAATAAGTTCCGAAGCGTGTTTAAATTTGACCATCGCTTCGTTGAATAAACCCTGGGTCCTGTATATTTCTGCTTCCCTTAAAACCGATTTAATCTGTTCCTTAATACCCATATTTACCCCATGAGCTTTTATACATTGCATTCTTTTTGAGAAGCATCAGTAAAATTATTAAACTGATTTTTCTATATCTCAATTTGTGACTTCATGTCAACATTTCATAAATCAAAACATATTGACAATAATTAAAATTATTATTATTTCATCACTCAAAAAGATTTTTCCGGTATTTGAAACCGTATGCCGCAGAACGGCAGATCAATCTTTTTACGAAACAGTTTGAAGTAATAACAAATCAACAAGGAGCAATTATGGACAAGAAAGTAACAGTTATCGGCGCAGGAAATGTTGGAGCAACGGCAGCCCAGCGTCTGGCGGAAAAAGAATTATGCGATGTTGTTTTAATAGATATCGTTGAAGGCGTGCCTCAGGGTAAAGCTCTCGACCTGACCGAAGCTGCTCCCATAGAAAAGCATGACGCGCATATAAAGGGATATAACAGCTATGATGCATCTGCAGGATCCGATGTTATAATAATTACTGCCGGCATTCCGAGAAAACCGGGCATGAGCCGGGATGATCTGATCGGAACCAACGCAGGGATCGTTAAAAACGTCACGAAACAGGTTGCCGCACTTTCCCCGAATGCAGTCATCATTATTGTAAGCAATCCACTTGATGCTATGTGCCATGTCGCTTTTGATGCAAGCGGTTTTCCCAAAAGCAGGGTAATAGGCATGGCCGGCGTTCTGGACTCGGCGCGTTTCAGGGCTTTTATTGCAATGGAACTCAATGTCTCGGTTGAAAACACCCATGCATTCGTTCTCGGCGGACACGGAGATACCATGGTTCCCCTCCCGAGATACTCTACTGTTGCCGGAATTCCGATAACAGAGCTGCTTTCAAAAGAGAGGATCGATGCTCTTGTCAAAAGAACCGCTAGCGGTGGAGCTGAAATAGTATCCCTTTTAAAAACCGGAAGCGCATATTACGCTCCTGCCTCAGCCGCGGTTGAAATGGCGGAAGCGATTTTAAAGGATAAGAAAAAAATCCTTCCCTGCGCCGCATATCTTGAGGGCGAGTACGGAATAAGCGGTCTTTTTATCGGTGTTCCGGTAAAGCTGGGAGCAAAAGGCGTCGAAGAGATCATACAGATCAAACTTA
>CAZOEH010000298.1:0-4350 GCA_964578785.1 uncultured Desulfonema sp.
ATCTGATCCGAATGATTTTATAAAATAACTAACTTGTAACTCGCAACATAATAAGGCTATTACTATGAAGGTTATTAAAATCGATAAAAAAGACTGGGCCGGCGGAGTAAAGAAAATTCAGGATTCCTACCGTTTATCCGGTCCGGTCAAGGGTGAAAAATTTCATGATTTCAAGGAGCTTGGAAAGGGAGAAGTACCCGACCTGAATTTTTCAAACACGCGCCTTTCTCCGAAATCAATTATCTATCCGCAATCAGAGATTATGTTTAAATATTCTCTTGATGAAAAAGATCCTGATCATCACATCATGAAGGATGCCGGAAAGGACTATTCCCCGAAAGCAGTCCTGGGAATCAGGCCATGCGACGCGGCTTCATTTCTTATCGCAAAACGCAATTTCGATACGCCGGACTATAAAGACCCCTACTGGATAAATGCATATGAGGCAACGACATTTGTCGGCGCCGCCTGCAATAACCCTTGCAGCACCTGCTTTTGCACGACAGCCGGATCGGGCCCTTTCAATGAAGACGGTCTTGATATACTCCTTGCCGATGCCGGAGACTGCTGGTACGCTAAAGCAATTACGGATAAGGGAGAAAAACTGTTAAATGCGGCCGGATGGAATACGGCTGCAGAGAGCGGGGCTCTTAAGAAGATAGAAACTCTTAAAAAAGAGGCCGAAGCGAAAATGAGCTCTTTTGTTTCAACGGATCAGCTCAAAAATAAAAAGACAACCGAGCTTTATGAAGCTCCTTTCTGGGAGGACGTCTCATTTTCCTGCATAAACTGCGGAACATGCACCTATCTTTGCCCGACATGCTGGTGTTTCGATATCCAGGATGAAAATTCAGGTTGTTCGGGCGTGCGCATGAAGAACTGGGACAGCTGCATGTTTCCTCTTTTTACAAGTCACGGCACGGGACACAATCCGAGGGGGACAAAGCTTCACAGGGTCCGCCAGAGATTCATGCATAAACTGAAATATTTCGTCGATAAGTATGATAACGGGATCCAGTGTGTCGGATGCGGTCGCTGCGTCCGGTCCTGTCCGGTTAATATTGATATACGCAGGGTCTGTGACATGATGAACAGTTATGATCCCAAAGCCTGCGCTTGTCCGGTTAAGTGATAAAGGGGGATATAAAAGTGCTAAATCCATATATGCCTTATCCTGTACGCATAGATCAAATTATAACGGAAACGGAAGACAGGAATCTTAAAACATTCAAGTTTGTTTTTTTAAACCCTGAAGATGAAAATAAATTTTCATACAGGCCCGGTCAGTTTGCGGAGCTTTCGGTTACAGGCAGGGGGGAGATCCCGATAGGCATCGCCTCCTCTCCGACCGAAAAGGGCTTTGTCAAATTTACCGTAAATAAGGTCGGACTTGTATCTTCATATCTCCATTCAATGCAGGTCGGAGACGTAATGGGCTTAAGAGGCCCTCTCGGGAATTCATATCCGTGGGATATTCTGGAAGGGAAAAATGTGGTGATAATAGGAGGCGGTTTCGCCTTTACCACGCTTCGTTCTTCAATAGTATCCATGCTTGATCCGGCCAACCGGAAGAAATTCAAAGAGATTAATGTCATATACGGAGCCCGTTCACCCGGTATGCTCCTCTACAGAGATGAGCTGGCCGCATGGGAAAGGCGTGATGACATAAAAATGCATATAACGGTTGATGCCGCCAATGATCCGGACTGGAAATATAATGTGGGTTTTGTGCCTGCCATAACCGAAAAAAAGGCGCCCCAGGCGGATGCCGATACTTATGCGATAATATGCGGGCCGCCTGTAATGATCAAGTTCACTCAGCCTGTTCTTGATAAGCTGGGATACGGGCATGACCATATAATAATGTCGCTTGAGAACAGAATGAAGTGCGGAATAGGGATGTGCGGAAGGTGCAATATCGGGAAGGAGTTCGTATGCAAGGACGGCCCGGTATTTACTCTCGCGCAGCTTAATGCAACACCCAGAGAATATTGATGTTTTAAGAAATCTTCTCTTACAGGAGGGGAGCCTTTGCATAACATCTGAATACGAGGCTGGCGCAGGTAACCGGTTTTACCGTTTTACAAGAAATTGTTACGAAACATAACAACGCCCCCTGATTGTCAACAAAGAGACTCAGGCAGAGCCGGAATAACGGCTTCGTGAGTGTATATCCACTGGGGCTGCCCAGGTCTAATGGATGCGGATATGCTGCCGTTGACGAAGTCAGGATCTTAATCTTGCTAAACGGTAAAACCGGTTACCTGCGTCAGCCCCGGAGAGCAGGTTGTGCAAGGGTCTAATGCAAAGGGCGTAGGGTAAGTATATTTATATTGACATTGCAAGGTTGATAATATTATTATCACACTTGTTATTTTACAGAAGTATAACAGGCTGTAAGCCTTGAGAATAAATAATCGATAAAGGAGGAGATTAAATGCCGGAAGTACAATTTGCAGGTAAAACTTTTGTAGTGGATGAGGACGGTTTCATTGATTCATATACAAACTGGTCGCAGGAATGGGTTCAGTATGTGAAAAAAGAAGAAGGAATTGATGAACTGTCGGATGAGCACAATCAGGTTATTAAGGTACTTCGTGAATATTACGAGAAAAACGGAATTGCCCCGATGGTTCGTGTTCTTTCAAAGGTTACAGGTTTCAAACTGAAGCACATTTATGAGCTTTTCCCTTCAGGACCCGGCAAGGGAGCTTGCAAAATGGCCGGTCTTCCGAAACCGACGGGTTGCGTCTGATCAATAAACTGTGACGTACTGTCCCTTTTTTCAAAAGGCTCTGCGGAAAATGCAGGGCCTTTTGTTTTTTTAGTAAGCTGGAAATTATTGCCTGCGTTTATCGGGATTAAGGAGTACCGGTGATGCTCACTGTTAAAACCAGTCAAAAAACAGAATTGATTGATATAACTGTAAAAATCCAGGAAGCTGTTTCTGCATCTTGCGCCGGGAAAGGCATCGAAAGCGGCCTTTGCATGATATATGTTCCCCATACAACAGCGGCAGTTACAATAAACGAAAGCGCTGATCCTGGTGAAAAAGCCGTTAACCTGATGCTATTAAATAAAATTGTTCCATGGGAAGCCGGATACAGGCACATGGAAGGAAATTCCCCGGCACATGTCAAGGCTGCTCTTGTTGGAGCTTCGGAGCTGGTCGCGTTTGAAAATAAAAAGCTTCTGCTTGGAACCTGGCAGGGGATTTTTTTCTGCGAATTTGACGGACCCAGAACGAGGGAAGTGTATCTTAAGGTGATGCCGGATTGAGGAGCAAGAAACATGAGGCGAGATGAGCGGAGCAGGAATAAGCAGGCTGAAGGCCGAAGACCGAAGTTACTAAAAGTCTTCAGCCTAAAAACCTTCGGGCTGATAAAATGAAAAAAACAACAGTGCTTGATGACACCGATAGAGCTGTATTAAACAGGATACAGTCCGATTTTCCTGTAACGCCGAGGCCGTTTCTTGCTGTCGCGGAGGAGCTGAACCTCACGGAGGATGATCTCATCAAGAGGATTAAAAAACTGAAAAAAAATGGAATTATCAGACGCATGGGGGGGAATTTTGTCCCCGAAAAACTTGGTTTTGTCAGTACCCTCTGCGCGGCTGTTGTTCCTGAAGATAAGATAGAACCTTTTTCAAAGGTGATCAACAGGTATCATGGAGTGACACATAATTACGTAAGAGAAGGGAGTTTTAATGTCTGGTTTACATTCATTGCCCAGTCAATGAAGGAGATCGATTCCAATCTCAAAGAGATATCAAGAGAGACCGGCGTGAAAGAAATCATCAATCTTCCGGCAACAAAAGTGTTCAAGATAAAGGCTCACTTTGACCTATGAAAGATGTCCGCATCGCAGCAGTGATTTTTCATTCCGTATTATCTGATACCCGCCGCAACCTTGAATCCATGAAAAAATGGATCGAGGCCGCGAAAAAGGCAGGCGCTTTAATCATCTGCTTCCCGGAATTAAATATTACAGGTTACGGAACAAACGGAAAAATGTTTGAGGCGGCTGAAGAAATACCGGGTGAAATATCCGGAATAGTGTCGGAAATGTCTTCAAAAAACGACATTGTTATACTTGCCGGCATGGCCGAAAAAGATAAGACGGGCCGGATTCATGCAAGCCATATCGTAGTAAAACCTGACGGCCATACCGGTGTTTACCGGAAACTGCACATTGCTCCCGTGGAAAAAGAACTGTTTTCGGCAGGAGATGAGGTTATGCTTTTTGATGCGGGAGATATAAAATTCGGAATTCAGCTCTGCTACGATGCTCATTTTCCTGAACTTTCAACACGCATGGCTCTCATGGGGGCTGATCTTATATTCATGCC
>CAZOEH010000299.1:0-3784 GCA_964578785.1 uncultured Desulfonema sp.
CGCATGTAATGGTTGTAGATAGGTAATCCGGATGAATATCTTTTTTCATTTTTTAACGCTCCCTGTTATTTGTTATGCATTCATGGATTTTAAGAAATTTTCATTATTCTTTGTTCCGCGCATTTTTTCAAGAAGAAATTCAAGGCTGTCGATAGGATTTAATGAAGAAAGAAGTTTTCTTAAAATCCAAACCCTGTTCAAGGTCTCTTCGGAAAGAAGGAGCTCCTCTTTTCTTGTACCGGATTTCTTAATGTCAATCGCAGGAAATACACGTTTGTCGGCAAGTCTTCTGTCAAGCTGTATTTCCATATTGCCTGTTCCCTTAAATTCCTCAAATATAACTTCATCCATCCGGCTTCCGGTATCAACGAGAGCGGTTGCAATAATGGTCAGGCTTCCACCTTCTTCAATGTTTCTGGCTGCGCCAAAAAACCTTTTAGGTCTTTGAAGCGCATTTGAATCCACACCGCCTGACAAAATCTTTCCGCTTGGAGGCATCACCGAGTTATACGCCCGCGCAAGCCTCGTTATACTGTCCAAAAGAATAACAACATCTTTTTTATGCTCAACAAGCCTTTTGGCTTTTTCAATAACCATTTCCGCTACCTGAACATGTCTTTCTGCGGGTTCGTCGAATGTCGAACTTATTACCTCAGCATTGACAGTCCGCTCCATGTCCGTGACCTCTTCAGGCCGTTCATCTATAAGAAGCACAAACGGGATAACTTCTTTGTGTCCGGCAATAATGCTGTTTGCAATATTTTGTAATATCATAGTCTTGCCTGCCCTTGGCGGCGAAACAATCAGTCCCCTCTGGCCGAAGCCTATCGGAATCATCAGATCCATTATTCTCATTGAATAATTTTCAGGATCATTTTCTATGTTTATCTTTCTGTCTGGATAAAGAGGTGTGAGGTTGTCAAAAAGGATTTTTTCCCTGGCGATTTCAGGATCTTCATAGTTAACTGCTTCGACTTTCAGCAATGCAAAATATCGTTCCGACTCTTTCGGCTGTCTGATTTGACCGGATACGATATCACCGGTCCTCAGGTTAAATCGCCTTATCTGAGAAGGTGATACATAAATATCATCGGGGCCCGGCAAATAATTATAACTCGGAGCTCTTAAAAACCCAAAGCCGTCGGGAAGGATTTCAAGTGTTCCTTCACCATAGATCAAACCATTTTTCTCTATCTGACTCTGGATTAAAGCAAAAATAAGCTCCTGCTTCCTCATGCCGGCAGCCCCTTCGATATTAAGGCTTTTGGCCATCTGGGTCAGTTCTTTAATCTTTTTGTTTTTCAACTCAACAATATTCATTAAACGGTAACCTCTTTACCTCTTTCAATTTCTGTCTAAAATTATTTATGGAATAAACAATTAAAAATGATACATTGCCAAAAAATATTATCATAATCCGCAAATCATGGATTGAATCCGAAATGATTATTAATGGAGGAATATTTTACATACAGCGGTATTTAACAGAAAATTATTTAAGGTATTCGCTCCAAATGGCGGGCTTGATATATTAAAGACAGCTCTAACTATAACATGATTTTATGGCTGTCAAGAATTTTATCTTTTTGATTTTTTTTCGATAATTATTTAAATACGAGAAATAATCGGATAAACAAACAAGTATTGACGGCCGCTTTAAAAAGCCGGATTTTATTTTTTGCGCAATTCCATGGGAAGCCCGATTCTACGGACTTTTTAAACTGGTTCCGGGCAATAAGCTTTTACGATAATGCTTATTTTGCTGCTGTTACAGTTTTACCAAGTTAGTTTATAAAGTTAGAATTTATTTTTCCCATTTTCTCCCCCCCAAGGGGGGTTGTTAAAATAGTCCCGTTTATCAGAGTCACAGGGTTAATTTTTTAATTATATCATTCAAACTATTATGGCAAGAAATTATTGCATTAATCAAACAGTTTAAGGATGCGCATGATACAATTTGATCCGGCAATACCCAAAACCAGAGGCGCTTATATTGTTGGCGGATCTATAAGAGATATTTTTTTAGGACGAATTCCAACAGATTATGACATTGCCGTACTCCGGTTTCCTGAAAAATACGCATCCGATCTTGCTTCATGCGTCAACGGACATGTTGTTAAAATCGGAAGACGGCAGCAAATGATATACAGGGTTGTTTCGGAAAAGGGCACTTTTGATATTTCGGAAATAGAAGGAAAAACAATTGAAGAAGACCTTGTAAAAAGAGATTTTACCATTAACGCTGTCGGTTATGATCTTTCTTCAGGAAAGATTACAGACCTGTTTGGAGGAATAAATGACCTTTCAATAAAAAAAATCAGGATGGTTACAAAAGAGATTTTTAAGCAAGATCCTGTCCGCATGATCAGGGCTTACAGGATAGCGGCTATGTTTGATTTTGAAATAGAATCCGAAACCGCTCATGCCATCAAAAATAGCGTTAAACGCATCACAAAGACCGCGGGAGAGCGGATAAAAGCCGAGCTTTTTAAAATACTTTACTGCCCTAAATCGTATGGATACATTCATCAGATGTATGAAACCGGTCTACTTTTTGAAATCTTTCCGGAACTAAAAGCACTTCAGGGATGCGAACAAAACACGCACCATGCATATAATGTCATGGAGCATTCTTTAGCTGCATTCAGCCGGCTTGAAATATTACTGAATGAAAAAAAAATCGATACGGAATTAATTAACTTTCCGATACCGGATATGGATAAAGAACGATCGGCGCTTTTAAAATATTCCATATTGATCCATGATATTGGGAAACCATCCGTTCATACAGTCGGAGACGACGGAAATATTCATTTTTTCCGTCACGAATTATTCGGCGCCGATATGGCAAAGAAAATATCAAAAAGACTGAAGTTGTCAAATGTTGAGGCTGATTATGTCGATTTTATCATAAGAAATCATATTGCTGCTCTTAACCTGTACAATGCCTGTGATAAGCATCCTCCTTCAAAAAGAAGTTTAACCCGTTTCTTTATTAAATGCGGGGATAAGACCCAGGATTTACTTCTTCACACGATTGCCGACATACAGGGAAAAGGCAAAGATGATAAAAGAAACGAGGATTTTTTAAGTTTTGCTGCATATCTTTTGAAAGATTTTTTTCCGGACTACACGGTTAGAAAACCCGGACCGCGGCTGATTACAGGCGATGATCTAATTGAAGTATTCGGTCTGTCACCTTCACCTTTGTTTAAAACCATTTTATCTCTTGTTGAGGAATCAAGACTGTCAAATACTATCAACAGCCGCGACGATGCGCTTTTAATGGTCAGGAATTTTTTAAATATTAATGCTTCTTAACCTGATTAACACCAATATTCCTTATATTCACATATCTCCTGTATCAATAAGCCGCAGGCTCATGAATCCTTATAGAATTACCTAATCCTTGACAATATTGAGTCATTTCTATATTTAAGCCGGAGCATACGAAACGGACAATACGGCTATTCCAATTAATAAAACAAGTAAACAAGAAAAGGAGAATTAAATGAATATTTTGTTTTTCGGACCGAACGGCAGCGGCAAGGGAACTCAGGGGGCAATTTTAAAAGATAAATATAAAACCCCTCACATTGAATCCGGTGCAATATTTCGTGATAACATCTCAAAAGGTACCGAACTAGGCGCAAAAGCCAAGGCATATATAGACAAAGGCGATCTGGTACCTGATGAAATTACGATTCCTATGATTCTGGACCGAATGAAACAGCCTGATTGTAAAAATGGATGGCTTCTTGACGGTTTTCCCAGGAATAAGAAT
>CAZOEH010000299.1:3794-4332 GCA_964578785.1 uncultured Desulfonema sp.
AAAGCTTGATATAGTTGTTGAAATTGTACTCGACAAACAGATTGCAAAAAATAGAATCATGGGTCGCAGGCTCTGTGAAAAAGACAATAATCATCCAAACAATATATTTATCGATGCGATAAAGCCGAATGGAGATAAATGCCGTGTATGCGGAAGCAGCCTTAAAACAAGAGCGGACGATCAGGATGAATCGGCAATCAACAAACGCCATGATATTTATTATGACGCACAAAACGGGACACTCGCATCATCTTATTATTTTAAGGATATTGCAAAAAAGACAGGCTCTATAAAATATATTACACTTGATGGTACACCTGGCGTAAAAGAGGTTCAGGCAGAACTTATTTCAAAGCTGTAATTGTGTTATGAAAGTTCCAAAAGGTATTGATTGCCCAGGTAAATTATTAATTATTGATAATTTTGCTTGCCAAGTTCTTAATTATAAGTTAGAAAATAAATTCTATAATACGTTAAATAAACATCAGGAATGGGAACAAACAGCCTGTTTTATTCCGGTGAAAAGAAGGGGGCGAAA
>CAZOEH010000300.1:0-4330 GCA_964578785.1 uncultured Desulfonema sp.
TATAAAGGTATCGGTATTGATAAAAGAATAGAAAATACCGGTAAGTTAAATTGCGAGTGGAGGGAGGAAGAGATGAGCCTGAAAGAACGGTGCGGAGAAAAAATTCATGTCAGAAGTGTAGAAGTATCTACCTATGAGTGTGAAGGAGAAGGAATAATTGTGGAAGGTGTCTTAAAGGACGAACGGCTTAAGCCGTATTATCTTCTGTCGGGAGAAGCGCACCCTCCGGGAACGTTGCATCACATGGTTATCCGCTTGCTGATAGGTGAACGGCTTATGATAAAAAAACTCGAGGTTGAAATGCCCCGTACCCCGCATATGGATTGCATTGAAACAATAACCAGTCTTAAGGAGATTGAAGGGCTTAATATTGCTCCCGGCTTTTCGGCCAGGGTGAAAAAGATAACAGGAGGTATAAAGGGTTGCTCTCATCTGACTACTCTTCTGCTGGTAATGGCTCCGGCAGCTGTCCAGGGTTACTGGTCAAATATAGCGAGAAAGCCTTTTAACGATAAATTGTCACGTGAATCTATGGAAAAATATCTGACCGATACATGTTATACGTGGAGAACGGACGGGCCTCTCATGAGGAAGCTTCAAAATACAACCGCATCCGATGAGATCAGCGCCTGATGAGAAGCTGTTGAACCGGCTGTATAATAAGCAGAAATAGATTGACAGCAGATTGCATATGGATACAATATATCCGTATAGTTTCTGCAGAGCGCAAGACATGCATTCATAATATCCACATTCAGTTTAGTAATTCGAATTCACTTTTCAACCTTATGCGGTTATTTCCTGTTATTACAGGATGATATAATTATTCCAAAGAGTTCTTGTTAAATGGCATGTCGCTTGCTGATAACTTGATGACAGGTGATGCAGCACCCCTTTCTTCCAGCCGCTTGGGAGAAGAAAAACATAAGAATCAAATAACGGAGAAAAAATATGAAAAGAGTTTCTTTAATTCCCATAACCGGTTTTATTTTTCTGATAATTTCATCAGTCGGATATCCTGTTTTTGCGGGGAGCGAAAAGTTTGATGAAAAGATGCAGCCGATTCTTGAAGAATATATTAGAATAACAGAAAGCCTTGCTTCAGATAAAACAGCAGGAGTTGCTGATGCGGCAAAAAAAATTGATGCTCTTACCGGCGCGCTTTCACCTTCTCTTGTTACAGGAGAGCACGCTTCTCATTACAGGAATATACCGAAGAATATTTCAGAGGGAGCAAGGAAAATGGCTCTGGCAAAGGATATTTCATCATTGAGAGACGCACTTGTGGGTTTATCAAAACCGATGGTCATGTGGACTGCAATGTCAAAGCCGTCAGGGATAAATGTAATATATTGCTCCATGAATCCCGGATCATGGCTTCAGAGGGGAAAAAAGATACGAAACCCCTATTACGGCTCTAAAATGCTTACATGCGGTGAAATAATTTCAGGCCCTGATGCGAAAAAATAAGTAACTAATCAGGAGCCAGAAGTCAGAATTCAGGAGTCAGAATGAAAAAGAATTCCCTCCTCGATTCTATTCCGGAATCTCTCTTCTGACTCACGAGCAGTTACAAAATAATTCTAACTATATGGAATGATCATATTCAGGGAGGAGGAACCTTTGGAAGTAAAAAATGTTTTACGTTTAATATTGTTGCTGGCGCTTCTTATCCCGGTTCTTCATGGAAACGGGAATTCTGCTGATACAGCGGAAATTTCACCGGCGCCGCCTGTTGAAGAGCTTGTTGCCGAAGCGCTTGAGAAATCCCCTGCTATCGCATCAGTGCGGTCGAGGGTTGCAGCATCAAAGGAGCTTATTGAACCAGCTGCGGCTCTTCCGGATCCTGAGCTTGAATTCTTACTTGAGGAAAATATCAGTTCAATTTCATCTCCTGTATTCGTAAAAGGTGAAATTGTTTTAAAGCAGGAATTTCCTTTTCCGGGGAAGCGTTCCGTTCTGGAGAAAACAGCCGGGGCCGAATCGGAGATGGAATACGCCGGTCTTATTGATATTGAGAGGCAGATTACAAGAGAGGTCCGCACTATTTATGCCGGACTTTATGCTCTTGACAGGGAAGCTGCGGTACTTCAAATCGCAGGTGAGCTTGTAAAAATGCTGGAAGCAACAGCGGCTGCGCGATACAGCACCGGAGAGGGAGATCAGGAGTCGCAGATAAAGGCCCAGATTGAATCATCACGTCTTACCGAGCGGGTTAATGATATCGCAGCCGAGCGGGCAGGCATGGCTGCGGGGTTGAACAGGCTGCTTGGACGTCCCGGAAGTTTTCCTGTGGGTAACGTCACGGCTTTACCTTCGGTTTCTATAAAAGATGAAGGGATAGAGGGTCTGGAAGCGATTGCCCTGGCAAACTCCCCTGCCCTATATATAAAAAAAGCTTCTGTAAAATCGGCTGAGTACAGGCTTGAATCCGCAGATCTCGATTTCTGGCCGGATTTTTTTGCAGGAGTCGGAATAGGCTTTGACAATGAGTATGATCCGATGGCTCTTATCTCCTTTGGAATTACTTTGCCTGTATGGCAAAACAGCAAACAGAAGCCTCTTAAACGTGCGGCGGGATATAAACTTGAAGAGGCGAAAAAAAATCTTAAAGAAGCTGAAACAGTCATCAGCTCGGAAATCGCGGATCTTTTAGCAAAATTGAACCGGGATCAGAAACAGATAAGACGCTATAGAGACGCTATTATCCCACAGACGAGCGCCGCACTTAATTCAGCGCGCGCTTCGTATATCTCCGGCCGGGCCGATTTTTCGGTTGTTATAGAAGATTACAGGCTCTGGCTTGATGCGCTTTCACAGCTTGCGCGCCGGGAGTCGGATAAGTTTATAACATGGGCCGGGATAGATGCCCTTACAGCCCCTTTCCCTTTGAATGAGAGCTTTAAATAACGTCAGACGGAGCGGACAGAAAAGATTAAAGAGGCCGGGGTGGGGTATGGGCTTATGCGAGCCGCCGGAAAATTATGAGGAAATAGAACAACGCCCCCGGGCGATCGACAAAGACCTGACAGGCAGACAGGAAACACGGCTTCGTGAGCATTTATACTCCGGGGCTGTTCAGGTCCGATGGATGCGGGTCTTCTGCCGTCATCGACGGCACGGAAAAATTCCGGCGGTACGCATAAGCCCATACCCCGCTCCGGCCTGTGATGTCTAATTATGGAATGGTCTCTATATGACAAGAAAGGAGAAAAACCATGAAGCTGTCATCTCATGGATATAAATTAACAGCTATTGCCGTAACAGCGCTTTTTCTTGCAGCTTTTATATTCGCCTGTGCCGATAAAGAGAAAGACGGACAGGCGGTTCAATACCAATGCCCGATGCACCCCACATATATTTCCGATAAACCCGGAAGCTGTCCGATCTGCGGAATGGATATCGTGCCGATTGAAAAAAGCGAATCCGTATCAGGAAAAAAAGTATCCGGAACTTCATCTTCAAAGGAGCAGGCAACAGAGCCTGATAAAACTGCCGTCGGCAAATCCGGAAAGCCTGAAGTAATCAAGGCTGAACTGCCGGTGAGCGGGGAGCGGAAGATCCTTTTCTACCGCAACCCGATGGATCCTTCGATAAGCTCGCCTGTTCCGGCAAAGGATGAAATGGGAATGGACTATGTACCGGTCTATTCCGATGAGATAGCACCGCCTGATAAGGGAGTAAAAGGGCTTGCGACGGTTACCATAGATGAAAAAGGAATCCGCCTCGCCGGTATTCAGATGGCGGAAGCGGTAAAGCAGAAGCTGGAGGGAGACATCAGGGCCGTCGGTCTTGTCAAGCCGGATGAAACCCGTGTCCGCCATATACATACGAAAAATTCAGGATGGATAGAAAAGCTGTATGTAAACACGACCGGCCAGCTTGTTAAAGCCGGCCAGCCTCTTTTGACCATCTATTCTCCACAGCTTCTCGCAAGCCAGGAGGAATTTCTGCGGGCACGGGAAAATGCAACGCAGTTTGCGAACTCTTCAATTCCTGAAGTTCGGAAAGGAGGCGAAGATCTTTTAAAAGCCGCAAGAAGAAGGCTTGAACTCTTTGATGTTCCTGAAAGCCTGATAACCGAAATAGAGAGAACCGGTCTGCCGCAGCGTACCGTAACTTTACTTGCCCCGGTTTCCGGTTATGTGACTGCAAAAGGTGTTTATGAGGGCCAGCAGGTTGAACCCGGGATGGAGCTTTTTACAATTTCTGATCTTTCAAAAATATGGATAGAAGCCGATTTTTACGAGTTTGAAGCACATCTTATCCGGCTGGGACAAAAGGCTGTTTTTACATTTCCATACGACCCGAAAGCGCAGAAGACAGGCAG
>CAZOEH010000301.1:0-4300 GCA_964578785.1 uncultured Desulfonema sp.
CTCCGATTTCGATGAACAATATATCCGGCATATCGCCACTCTTATGGAAAAATACAACAAACCGGTATACGGTGTAAGCCTGCTGACCGACGAAAAAGATAAAACCGTCCATAGGATCAGCGGCTGTGCATTCAAAGGAGTATTTTATCCGACGCCTGAACGCGCGGTTAAGGCATTTGCCAAAATGTATGAATACAAACGTTTTCTGTCGAGGTAATAACCCGGACAAATCCGGTTTATCTTGTGATGGATTTAACATTATGATACTTATCATAAATAATGAGAATTTTTTTTAACGCCCGAAAAACAGGATCGGAACTCTTGGAATACATCCCCAAATTAGATGCAATCGGCTACAGATTCGACTTTGAAATAGGATATCTCATCAAGAGTCCATGCAGGGAATGCGAAGTGCGATCTGATTTTCCCGTGTGTGCGGATACCTGCGTTACTCTCGGCCGAATTCAGGCTATCTTGTCCGAAGGAATATCGAGCACCAGAAGAATCTGATGCATGTCGAATGCCCGGTGTGAGTTTATCCTGATCGCTCAATTGATGTGTATAGACCGGATTTTATGCGACCTAGTATAAAACTGCAGGTATTGACGATGAAAAAACCGGATCAGATTAAATTCAGATATTACAATCTTTCCGAAGAGGATAAAGGCTCTTATACGGTTCATTTCCACGGAAAACTGAATTCCGATTCCTCACCTGAAATACTCGTGCAGCTTATTCGCGAAGTGAATTCATTATCCTTTACATCCCTGACCGCCGACATCGATGATGTTCCGTACTTTGATGATTTCGGCCTGGTTCTTCTCATTGAGTTGAAAAAAGCTGTAAATGCGAGAAACGGCGAATTCAGGATTACGGATAAACACGGAAGGGCAAAAGAGATTATCTCCCTGACCGAACAGTATTTCGTCAAGCATCCTGAAACCGTTAAACGGAAAAGACCCCGCCGGATAATAGAACAGTTCGGGGAAGCCGCAATAAAAAATTCTTCCAATTTTAAAATTCTTGTCTCATTCATCGGTTCGGTTTTACTCTCGTTTTATCAGATTTGCCGGAATCCGAAACTGCTTCGCATCAATGACACAATTCTTTGCATGGAAAAAACCGGCGTAAATGCCGTACCGATAGTTGCCCTGATCAGTTTTCTTCTCGGCCTTGTTATTGCTTTCATGTCTTCACTCCAGCTTGAACAGTTCGGAGCTAATCTGTATGTCGCATCCCTTGTATCGATTGCAATGGTTTCTGAACTCGGCCCGATAATGACCGCAATAGTTGTTGCCGGCAGATCCGGCTCAGCCTTCGCTGCTGAAATCGGAACAATGAAAATATCGGAAGAGATAGACGCCCTTTTTGTAATGGGTTTTGATCCCACTCTCTTTCTGGCGGTTCCGAGAATACTGGCATCCATCGTTGTTGTGCCGCTTTTAACTCTTTTTTCGGATATTTTTGCAATAGCCGGAGGACTTGTAGTAGGAGTGCTGATTCTTGATCTTACCATGAGTTCATATATAACCCAGACAATTAAAGTTCTTACCCTTTTTGAAATCGTCTGGGGCATGTCCAAAAGCGCAGTCTTTGCAATAATAGTTTCATGGGTCGGCTGCCTGAGGGGCTTTCAGACAAGAGGAGGCGCTGATGCTGTGGGAAATGCCGCTACATCAGCTGTCGTCAGCGGCATTTTTCTTATTATACTTTTTGATTCAATGTTTGCTGTGGGACGGAGCTTCCTGAGATAAGCCGTTTTTAAAAATAACCGTAACCCCGATAAAATGACTAATATGGAAAAAGAATCGGTTATACAGGTCAGAAACCTTACTGCGCGTTACGGCGATGATGTCATTCTTGATAATATCAGCTTCGATGTGATAGAAGGTGAAGTATTTGTTATTCTGGGAGGAAGCGGATGCGGAAAAAGCACGCTGCTCAAGCACATGACAGGTCTCCTGGCGCCTTCATCCGGAAGCGTCCTTATTGACGGTATCGACATATCATCGTGTGACGACAGGACGCTCCATGGCATCCTGAAGAAAATCGGAATACTGTTCCAAAGCAGCGCCCTTTTGGGTTCAATGACCGTTGCTGAAAATATCGCGCTTCCGGTCGGCGAATATTCGTTATTACCCAAAAGCTCCGTTGATATGCTTGTACATCTGAAACTCGGCCTGGTTGATCTCGCGGGTTTTGAAAATTATTTTCCTTCGGAGCTCAGCGGAGGCATGAAAAAAAGAGCGGGGCTCGCACGGGCTCTTGTATTAAATCCGAGAATACTGTTTCTCGATGAACCGACTGCGGGGCTTGATCCGGTTATCTCCTCTGAAATAGATGATCTTATCCTGCAGATTAACAAAAAAACGGGCACGACAATAGTTATTGTCACCCATGACCTTGATACGATATTTTCAGTAGCCGGGCGGATAATAATGCTTGATAAAAAAACCAGAGGCATAATTGCCGAAGGAGATCCTGCATTTATTAAAGAACACAGTCCCGATCCGTCTGTAAGGCAATTTTTTAACAGAAAAGCAAATATAACGCCTTCGTAAAAAGTCGGTTTTTTACACGGAGACACAAAAGCACGAATAACGGCATGTTGAAAACATTCAGTGCTTTCTTTGCGCCTTCAGTGTCTTTGGGTGAGAATCTCTGTTTACGGGAGCATTAAAGATGATGGACTCGTGAAATGGCTTCTAAAAAAACAAAATTTGCCGTCGGACTCTTTGTTGTAGCAGGGCTGGCCGTTGCATTTTTTGCAATAATATGGCTCGGGACTTCCCATTTTTTTGAAAAAGGAGATTTATACTCCGCCTATTTCGACGAATCCGTACAGGGATTGTCAAAAGATTCCCCCGTAAAATACAGAGGGGTCACAATCGGTCGAGTACAGGACATACTTGTCGCACCCGACGCGGCTCTGATCGAAATCGTAATAAAAATTGAATCGGGATTGAAGCCGGATAAGAATATGTTCGCCCAGTTGAAATCAGTCGGAATTACAGGAATCATGTTCGTAGAACTCGACAGGAAGAAAAAAAGGGAACCGGATCTTTCCCCGAAAATCAGCTTTCCTCCGCGTCATACAGTTATCGACACAAAACCGTCCGAAATAAAACGCTTCATTGACAGCCTTAACCATGCAATAAACCAAATAAACAAGATGGATCTTGAAGGAATATCGGTAAAGTCAAAGGCCGCCCTGGATAAACTTAATGCTGCAATATCAGAGGCAAAAATAAAACAACTCTCTTCGGATATAAAATCGTCCCTGGGAAAATGGGACCGTGCAATGGAATCAATAAACAAAGCAGGCGATACATTCAATCTGTTCACGGAAAATACCGATAAAACCGTATCGAACATGAATAATACGATAGCAAAACTGGATAATGTCATTGCTGATAACAGAGATGAGATTGCCGGCGCAATCAGGAATTTCAACAGCGCGGTAAATGATGCCGGAAAGCTCATACGTGAAGGAACAGTTCTTGTACAAAAAACCGATTACAATATTTCATCCATGCAGCGTCAGGTCTCAGCCACAATGCAGAGCATTGAAAAGACCAGCGAGAGCCTGAACCGTTCGATAGATATCATTTCGGATCAGCCGGCTATGCTTCTTTTCGGAACGCCCCCGCCTGAAAAAGAAACTGATGAATAAGCCGCTGCAAAATAATGTGGTCATCCGGATGTCAAAAACGGCATAAGGAGCCGTAACAAAATGATCAGAAATGTAATAATTATTTTGTAACGGCTCCTAACCAAATCAACTTTTCGGAAACCGGAGTTAATATGAAAAGATTCCAAAAGTCATTTTTCAATTTTTCTATTGTATTTCTCTTCATGTGCGTTCTCTTACAGTTATACGGATGCGCCCTGTTCGGAACCTCCTCCCCAAAAACGGAATATTATACCCTCGAATATGATTCTCCCAAATTTGCCGGTTTTAACGCCCAGCCCTTTATAATAAAGATTGACCGCTTTTACGCATCTCCTTTGTACAATTCGGAAAAAATAAGTTACAGAAAAAGCGATTTCCAGACGGATGAATACAATTATAAAAGATGGGAGACAAATCCGTCTCAATTGATTGCTTATTTTTTGTACAGAGATATGAAACAGTCAGGTATATTCAAGGGCGTATTCAGTCACGACACGGGATATGCCGCCACACACTCAGTTTCAGGCACTGTGGACGAGTTTTATGAGGATGACAGGGGAAAGGCATGGGAAGCTGTTCTTTCTCTTGACATAGTTTTGATGGCTGAAAATGAACCGGATATAAACA
>CAZOEH010000302.1:0-1668 GCA_964578785.1 uncultured Desulfonema sp.
GAAAATAACGAAGTTCGATATTCAAAGTTCGGTATGCTACTTATCAAAATACCTGATAACCGCCTCTTTCCGTCCCGCGAGGGTGTAATATTTTTCATCCGGCCAGCCGAGGGCGATTACCGCATATACTTTTTCTTCTGCGGGAATTCCGACAGAGAGTTTTATCTTCGGATCTCTTTTTATGGCCGATACGGCGAATCCGATCAGGCAGGAGCCGAGACCCATGCTGTGCGCTCCGAGAAGGATATTCTGGGTTGCAAGAAGGGCGTCTTCGGCAGGACAGGCTGCGCCGGGCCTGTAACCTATTATTATTGCCGAAGTTGCCCCGTGAAAAAGACGGTCACGGCTTGCATTGTCCCATTCCGAAAGAGTTTCTTTAACCGTTTCGTAATAATTCTTATAGTAAAAATCGAGCTCATTGTTACCCGTTAATTTCATAAGCAGGCGGAGGTGGCTTTTTTCGGCCATATTATTCAGCCCCTTAAAATATTGCGCTATCCGGGTTGCAAGGAAGAGGACAGTTTCGCGGGAAGGGAGTATAGTAAAAGTCCATCCCTGTGAGTTTGTGCCGGAAGGAGCGGTTATCCCTATTTTTACGAGATCCTCAAGAATATTCCTCTCAACCGGTTTTTCCCTGTAATTTCTGCATGAGTGTCTTGAACGCATGAGCCTTACAAGCTGTGAAGTGTCGAAATCGCCGTGTTTAAGCCATTTTTGATCTTCTTTGAAAGTGCTGTAAGCCAACACGGCTTTCCCGGCGACAGCATTGACCTTTATTGCGCCTTCCGGACAGGCGGCGGCGCAATGTCCGCAGGAAAGGGATTCTTTGCCGGTCACAGCGGCTTTGCCGTCCTGAATTGTAATGGTGTCCAACGGGCATACCGTGACGCACAAACCGCATCCTATGCACAGTTCTTTGTCGATTACCGTTGTTACTCTTCTGTCTATCATTAATTTCCCCTATGGTTTTGTCCGGGTCTCTGGTTTCTGGTCTCTGGTTTCTGGTCTCTGGTCTCTGGTTTCTGGTCTCTTGTTTCTGGTTTCTGGTTCCTGGATATTTTTTTAACCAGGAACCGGGAACTATAAACCAGGAACCAATTTCTTATAGGTTTCCCGCGCAATCATGAGCTCTTCATTTGCCGGGATTACAAGAATCTTTGTTCTGCTTGCTTCTGAATTGATGAATCCTGTTTTCGGGCCTTTTACCGAAAGATTTGCTTTTTTGTCAATTATTATGCCAAGCGACGCAAGATTCTCGAAAACCGCCTCTCTTACTTCAGGTGAATTTTCACCGATTCCCCCTGTAAATATTATTGCGTCGGCTCCGCCAAGAGAAAAAAAGTATGCTCCCATGTATTTTTTCAAGGTATGAACAAACATATCGAAAGCAAGCCGGGCGCGGCTGTTGCCGCTTTTGGACGCATCGATTATGCTGCGCATATCGCGCCCTATTCCGCTTATCGCGGTAAGGCCGCTTTCGTTGTTGAGCTTTTTTATAATAGCTTCAACAGAAAAGCCCGTCTTTGAAATAAGATAGGGAATAATTGCGGGGTCAAAATAACCGGCACGGGTGCCCATCATGAGTCCTTCAAGCGGTGTGAATCCCATGCTTGTATCGAGAACCCTGCCTTCAGAAAAAGCGGTAATGCTGGCGCCGTTTCCGAGATG
>CAZOEH010000302.1:1678-4293 GCA_964578785.1 uncultured Desulfonema sp.
CCGAGATGAGTTGAAATCAGCTTCAGTTCGGAAAGAGGCTTTTTAAGAAGGAGAGATGCCATTTCATTTACATACTGGTACGAGATGCCGTGAAAGCCGTATCTTCTCACCGAATATTTTTTATGCCAGTCACATGGAACTGGATAAAGATATGAGAATTCGGGCATTCCGGAATAATAGCTCGTATCGAAATGGGCTACCTGTAAAACACCGGGAAGTATTTTAAGACATTCTTCAATGCAGGCCATATTGACGGGCATATGGAGAGGCGCAAGCTCGGTGAGCGTTTTCATTTTCGCAAGAGAATCATCCGAGACAACCGCAGGTCCTGTAAAAATATCTTTGCCATGGACAACACGATGACCGATAGCTTTTATTTCCTTGAGATTTTTGAGAAAGCCGCTTGTTGTACCGGTCAGGGCGTCAAAGACAAGTTTGACCGCGTGCCTGTGATCCGTACAAGCCGTTTCTTTTTTGATTTTTCCGTGCGACAGATTTTTATATGTAAAAACCGATTTTTTATATTCATCCCCGATATTTTCAACCAGGCCCGAATAGATGAGATCTTCATCAGGCATATTGAAAAGTTTGTATTTAAGCGAAGAGCTTCCGCTGTTTAAGACAAGAATTATCATTGGTTTTTATATCTCAGTATTTTCAGGCTAGGGTCTGTGCCGTAGGGCCAGGGTTCTACGATTTCCTGAATCCCTGAACCCTTACCCCCTGGAATCTTTTCTATTTTACATTCAGGTGTTTATACTTGGGCAGAAGGCGGAGCGGTTTTTTCAGGGCATCTCTCCTGAAAGGTTCAGCGAGTACTTTTTCTCCGCCCTCGATGATTGCGTTGATGACGCAGGGTTTATTTGATGCGATCGCGTCGCGGATGACATCATGCACATCCCTGTAATCATCAACCCTGTATCCCTTTGCGCCCATATCTTCCGCCAGTTTTGCATAATCGGGATTTTCTCTCAGATTGGCTCCGATAAACCGGTTTCCGTAATAATCTATCTGGTTTTTCTTTTCCGCCCCCCACTCAAAATTATTTGCAACTATCGCTATAACAGGAATTTTTTCACGGACAGCGGTCATTATCTCCGCAATGCCGCTTATACCGTAAGCTCCATCTCCCTGGAAAGCAAAAACAGGAAGGTCGGGTCTTCCGATTTTGGCGCCCATCGCAGCCCCGTAAGCAAAACCGCAGTTGCCCCAGCTTAAGGCCGATATATGTCTGCGTATTCCGCTGAATTTGAAGTAGGCATTGCACATGGAAGAGTTGTTCCCGATATCAGTGGTAACGATAGAGTCCTCAGGTATGGCAAGAGAGAGTTCGCGCAAAAACCTGCGGGGATGCATAAGTTTTGTTTTTGAAGAGGACCATTTTTCCAGCTCATTATTCCAGATTTTATTCTCTTTTTCCACATCGGCAATCCGTTTCGCATTTGCCTTCATGCCGGGCCTGAGAGACTTCAGCAGACAAAGAAGCTCTTTTGAAAATTCCCTGACGTCCGCCGGACTTGCGACATCGACTTTTCTGCTTAATCCAAGAACTTTCGCGTTTATATCCACCTGTATGATCCGGGCTTTTTTCGGCCAGTAGTCGATCCCGTACTGCGGAAGAGTTCCGAAAGGACCAAGCCGGCATCCCAGAACAAGCACGACATCGGCCTTGGCGATTGTCCGCATGGCGGCTTTTGATCCGCAGTAACCTATAGGGCCGGCGGAAAGAAAATGGCCGGAAGGAAAGGAATCATTATGGAGATAGCTGTTAACAACCGGAGCGGAAAGATATTCCGCAAGGGCTTTTGTCTCTTCAAGCGCATCTCCCTGTGAGACTCCTCCACCGGATAAAATTACAGGATACTTCGCATTGACCAGTAGATCGGCAGCCTCTTCAAGAGCTTTTTTCGGTCCGCAGCCTCTCGAGATGTTCAGAGATGGATATATTTCATCTTCGCAAACACCGTAGAAAAAATCACGGGGAATATTGAGTTGAGCGGGCCCGTTTTCGAGTTTTGCCATGTAAAAGGCTCTGCGCGCAAGTTCAGCCATGCGTTCAGGCCTGTTTACCCTGACCTGGTAAACTGTCTGTTCCCTGAACCATGCCATCTGGTCGAGTTCCTGAAACCCGCCCGTTCCTATTCCCATACTTCCTGTTTCCGGTGTTATTGCCACAACCGGCGAATGCGCCCAGTAAGCCGCCGTTATAGCCGATACGAAATTGGCTGCGCCCGGGCCATTCTGGGCTATGCATGCCTGTGGTCTTCCTGTAACGCGCGCAAGCCCGTCCGCCGCATGCGCGGCAGCCTGTTCGTGGGCCACGGATATGAACCTTATGCCCGCATCCGGAAAAATATCAAGCGCATCCATATAAGCTGAGCCGACTATGCCGAAAACCGTTTTAACTCCTTCGGCGGCCATTGTTTCAACAAGAGCTTCGCTCGGAGTCATTTTTAATTTGCTCATTTTTAATCCTCCATAAAAAAATAGGGTTCAAGGGGTCAAGGCTTCGAGAGTTCGGGTGAAGATGTATTTCAAACGAACTTGTTAATTACGATGGACCAGTTGGAAGTCATATGCGAACGGATTTGAGATTTTTGGGAAACAGATTTTTA
>CAZOEH010000303.1:0-4275 GCA_964578785.1 uncultured Desulfonema sp.
GAAATTTTTTTCAGCATCAGCCGGATTGCCTTTCTGGACGTTGATTTTTCCGAGATAGTAATATCCAAGGTAATAATCCGGAAAATTCTTTACGAGTTTTTCAAAAACCGAGACCGCCTTCTCAAACTCACCCTCCTCTACATAAAGACTCCCCAGAAGCAGGTATATGTTCTGCTGTTTAGGGCTCTCGGCGATTATCTTTTCATATGCATTCTTCGCATCCTCAACCTTTCTGAGAGAATGTTTTATCCTTCCGAACAAAATAAGAGCGCCGATGTTTTCAGGATCCTTCCGAAGCACCTCTTCAACCACGGCAAGGGCTTTGTCATTCTCTTTCTTCTGAAGATAAAGATTTACAAGCTCTCCTTTCAGAAATACGGATTCCGGATCCAGCGCAACCGCGCTTTCCATATATTCTACAGCCTTGTTGAGATTTCCTCTGTTCTTTAAAATCTGGGATTCGGTAAAATAAAAATAGCTGTTCTCAGGGAAAGATTCTCCGGTCTCATGTTGCCCCCGTGTAAAATAATTCGGCAAAGAAAAAGAACATCCGGTCTGGAACAACAGGAGAAAAACGATGCAGATAAATCTTACTGATTTGAATAACATTTCAAATATATCCTTGTCTACTTGTCAATATATGATGCGAAGTCCGGAAGTTCCTCCCTGATGAACTCTCTCATCTTCGTTATAATATTTTTTTCAATCTGGCGCACACGCTCTCTTGATATGCCGTAGCGGTCTCCAATTTCCTGAAGTGTGGCAGGAGAGTCTGAAAATATGCGCAGGTCGAAAATCTCATTTTCCCTCTTTGTCATCAGTTTTCTGAATATTTCTATTTTGCCGTGAATCAGGTTATCCATCTGCTTTTTCGAAACCTGTTCTTCCGCTGATTCCGAATCATAGCTTATAAATTCAATTTTTTCGGAATCCGAATCGTCTGTAAGCGGAGCATCAAGGGAAACATCCCACCCGTCAAGCCTCTGATCCATATCGACTATTTCCTTCTCCGTAACTCCCAGTCTTTCCGACAGGAGCTTCGGTTTCGGATCAAATCCCTGTTCAATAAGGCTCTGCTTTTCCTTCTTTAGCTTGAAAAAAAGCTTTCTCTGACCCTGTGTAGTCCCGATTTTAACAAGACGCCAGTTATCCATAATAAATTTCAGAATGTATGCCTTGATCCAGAAAGATGCATAATATGAAAATTTTACGTTTTTATACGGATCAAATTTCCTGGCGGCCTGCATAAGCCCGATATTGCCTTCCTGTATCAGATCCAGGAGGTTTTGCATCCAGACTCTCTGGAATTCAAGAGCTATCTTAACGACAAGTCTTAAGTTTGAAGTTACCATTTCATATGCTGCATCCCTGTCTTCATGCTCAAAGATCTTTACGGCAAGCTCATGCTCTCTATCCCTTGAAAGCAGCTTATGATTGCTTATTTCCATAAGGTAACGCTGCAGAGGATCGTATTTAGCAAGCGATTTTTCAGCGCCCTTTTCTTTATTTTTATTTTCTTTCGACATTAAATAAGCACCTTTTTCACTCTTCCCCTTATCATCATTTTTTTATGGACATATAAAAAGGGTTGTGATAGCAGGATGTCACGCGCCTGTAGCTCAGCTGGATAGAGCAACGGACTTCTAATCCGTAGGTCGCACGTTCGAGTCGTGCCAGGCGCGCCATCCTTTTCCTTTTGATGACACTCTATCATAATTTCAATGTTTTTCAATCCGAATTAACGGAATCATTGATCATAAGGAATTTAACAGGAGAATCCGTGCAGGGAATCATAACTGTTATAAAAATGATCGCTGTTTTTGCTGCCGCTACTTACCTTGGCAGGTGGTTTCAGTCTGAAATTAAAAAAAGCGCTCTGAGGCGAGAACCCTGGCATAAACCCTACCTATCCCTTCCGGGAATCATCATTCTGGCGTCAATGTTTCTTCTTCCGCTTTTATTATGGATAATAAAGTCAGATTGATGGTTCAGACGAAGCCATTCTTTCGTCTCTGCCTGAATTCTTTTTTGACAATCCGGAGATGCTGTTATGTTTCATAACAATTTCTTGTTAAACGGCAATACCGATTGCCTGTGCCGGCCGCTTGATAAGATATTATACAAAGATCTCAACTATCAGATTCTGATTGCCTTTTCCCCGGCTTTCTGCAGAATTTGTATGCGATAAGATAGGGAAGCTCCGCTGTAAATTCCATAATGTACCCCGCAAATATCAGAAGGTATATAAAAGGAAGTTTTATTAAATGAAACTTTACTGTTTCATAGAGTTCTTTAAATTTCACAGATGATTATATCCTTATAATAAAAATATATCGCCGATTGTGCTTTTTTTAATCAAGCCGGATTTAAACACAATGAATATTCTTGACTATATCTATTACAACGGGATATTTTTTAAAAGGATTAAATTGTTTATCCGGGTTTTTTAAAGTCATACTTTCAAACTAACTTCTACAGTATGGAGTTTCAACATGCCTTTTTCATCCAAGCCCGGCAGTGACGGGATAACCATGGATACCGGTGCTGATAGCTTATCCCACGATAAAAGACTTGATAAACTATTAAAATCGGTTCTGTCCGAAGTCAAGGATTATGCTGAAGCTCAGATAAAACACATAAAGCAGGGCGCCCAGATAGGACTTGCACTTTCCTGTGAAAAAGATATCAACAAGCTCCTGGAAATGATTGTTCTGGAAGCAAGAGTCATGTCGAATGCCGATGCCGGCACCCTTTATATTACAGACAAGGAAAACAGGCACCTTAACTTCAAGATCATGCAGAACGACACCATGAATATCAGGATGGGCGGGACCAGCGGTGTTGAAATCGATCTGCCCAGCGTTCCGCTGTACAGAGACGGAAAACCGAATCATTCCAACGTATCATCCCATGTAGCCGTATCAGGAGAGATTGTAAACATTACGGATGTATATGAGGCCGAAGGATTTGATTTCACCGGCCCTAAAAAATACGACGCAACAACCGGTTACCGCTCAAAATCAATGCTGGTTATTCCGTTAAGAAATCATGAAAATGATATAATTGGGGTTCTTCAGCTTCTTAATGCAAAAAATCCTGAAACAGGAGAAATCATCAGGTTCTCAAACGAATATGTGGATGAAATAGCGTCCCTTGCTTCCCAGGCCGCGGTAGCTTTGACAAACACACAGCTCATACAGGATTTAAAAAACCTCTTCTATGCCTTTATAAAAAGCATAGCCACTGCAATAGACGAAAAGTCCCCATACACCGGCGGCCATATCAACAGAGTGGTCGATCTGTCCATGTTGATAGCCGAAAAAATCAATGAAACAAAGAGTCCGCCGTTTAATGAGATCACATTTAACGATTACGAGATCGAAGAGATACGCATCGCGGCATGGATGCATGACGTGGGCAAGATAACCACTCCGGAATACGTGATAGACAAGAGAACCAAGCTTCAGACGATCTTTGACCGCATTAATCTTATAGAAACACGATTCGGCCTGATTGCAAAAACAATCGAAACCGAATATCTTGCAAAAAAACTGGGTCTTATTAAAAAGGGAGCGGGAGATGAGAAAATAAGGCGCCTCGATTCGGAACTTTCGGAAAAGCTGGAAGAACTTGGCCGGGACCTGCAGATTGTAAAGGCATGTAATCTTCCCGGAGAGTTTTTAACCGATGAAAACGCAAAAAGAATTAAAGATATCGCAGCAAGAAAATATCTGATGCCTGACGGTGAGCACCCATATCTCACAGAAGATGAGCGCGATAACCTGTTGGTGCGAAAAGGCTCCCTTACCGATATGGAGCGCGGGATAATTGAAAATCATGCTGCTGTCACCTTTAAGATATTGACGCATCTTCCTTTCCCGCGGAAGCTTTTAAATGTGCCGGAGTATGCTTCCGGACATCATGAAAAACTGGACGGCTCGGGATATCCCAGAGCGCTCACGGCGGATAATATGCCTCTGCAGTCACGGATAATAGCGGTTGCCGATATATTCGAAGCCCTGACGGCAAGAGACAGGCCTTATAAAAAGCCCATGCTTCTTTCCCAGGCACTCGAAATAATGGGTAAAATGAAAAACGATAATCATATTGATCCCGACATTTACAGCCTTTTCATTGAAAACAGGCTTTATGAAAAATATTTTCTCAAAGAGACTGAAAATAAATAGTGTCCATTCGAAAACAAAATTCGGATATATATAAGTTTCCAATTCGGAAATCGGCAATTTTGGGCAAGCTCAAGGAAATCAAGGGATT
>CAZOEH010000304.1:0-4259 GCA_964578785.1 uncultured Desulfonema sp.
CTACAGGAATAAAAGATAAAGTTGCAATAATAGGTATGGGATGCACCCGCTTCGGAGAGCGCTGGGATATGGGGGCCGAAGAGTTGATGGTGGAGGCTTTTGAAGAATGCCTCGCCGATGCCGGAATAGAAAAGAAGGATATCGAAGCGGCGTGGCTGGGAACGTGCATGGATGAGGTTGGTGTGGGTAAAAGCGCGCTTCCTCTCACGACAACTCTTCGTTTGCCCATGATTCCGGCGACACGGGTGGAGAATTACTGCGCCACCGGCACGGAGGCTTTCCGGGGCGCATGCTACGCGGTTGCTTCAGGCGCGTATGATATCTGCCTTGCCCTGGGCGTTGAAAAGCTTAAAGATACAGGTTACGGCGGGCTGCCCAATCCGGGCTCGGGCGCCGGAACCCTTGCCTGGCAGTGGTGGCCGAATCTTACCGCACCGGGTTCGTTTGCGCAGCTTGCGAGCGCTTATGCCGCAAAATATAAGATACCGGCTCAGGATCTGAAAAGGGCGATGGCGCATGTTTCGGTTAAAAGTCACGCAAACGGAGCTTTGAATCCGAAAGCTCACTTAAGAAAGCCGGTCACGATTGAGCAGGTAATGGGCTCTCCGATCATTGCTCATCCTCTTGGTCTTTTCGACTGCTGCGGCGTAAGCGATGGCTCCGCATGCGCTATCGTGACTACTCCTGAAATCGCCAGAAAACTCGGGAAAAAAGATTTTGTCAGCGTCAAATCTCTTCAGCTTGCCTTGAGCAGCGGGGAAGAGATGGCGTACAACGAATGGGACGGCGACCACTTCATGACGACTACAAAATGCAGCGTAAAGGCTTACAAGGAAGCAGGAATTACCGATCCCAAGAAAGAGATAAGCATGATGGAGGTTCACGACTGCTTCTCGATAACGGAGCTCGTGACAATGGAGGATCTGCATATTTCAGAAAGAGGAAAGGCGGTTCGCGACATACTGGACGGATTTTATGACAGGGACGGAAAAATTCCCTGCCAGGTTGACGGAGGGCTCAAATGTTTCGGCCATCCGATAGGCGCTTCCGGAATACGAATGCTTTATGAGATGTACCTTCAGCTTCACGGACGTGCGGAGAAGCGCCAGTTGAATAACCCGGGGTTCGGTCTGACTCACAATCTCGGCGGATTTCCTTTTATGAATGTTTGCAGTATATCTATTATCGGAAAATATGAGGGATGACGGCTTCGTAAAAAGTCCGATTTCTTCGTTGCGCTTCATCCCGCAGTGATTGCGGCGTACGATGGGTACGCCTCATCACGCGTGATTCGCGACGCCTCGAACTTGAACTTTTTACTTTGCCGTCTGAAATACGAATTTTACGGTGTTGTAAAATTGTTATGTTTAATAAAACGGCTTTTGAAGAGATAACGCTTAACAGAGGATAAAGATGGATATTCTAAAGTACACGGATGAGCATAAGGAGTTCAGAAAACGGCTTCGTGAATTTATAGAAACAGAAGTGAAACCCCATGTTGAAGAGTGGGAAAAAAATAAAATTGTCCCGAAAAGCGCCTGGAGAAAGATGGGAGAGAACGGGTTTTTGTGCATGTCTGTTTCTCCCGAGTACGGCGGAATGGGCGGAGATTTCCTTTATTCCGTAATCGTAGCCGAAGAAATGGCAAAGACAAATCAGACCGGACTTATAACCATGCTGCACACGGATGTGGTTGTTCCTTATATAGACACATTCGGCTCTGAAGAAATAAAAAGAAAATTTCTGCCTGGCTGCGTTACAGGAGAATGCGTAACCGCTATCGCCATGACGGAACCGGGAGCAGGAAGCGATCTTGCGGGCATGGTGACCACTGCTGTTGAGCAGAACGGTGAAGTTGTAATAAACGGTTCCAAGACGTTCATATCGAGCGGAATCAACTGCGACGCAGTCGTTCTGGCGGCAAGGGATCCGTCTGTTAAAAATGACTACCAGGCGATATCTCTTTATATAGTTGAGTCCGGAACGCCGGGTTTTACAAGGGGGCGACAACTTGAAAAGATGGGATTCCACAGCCAGGACACGGCGGAGCTTTTCTTCACCAATTGCAGGATTCCCGTGACAAACCGTCTCGGTGAAAAAGGGAGCGGTTTTTATATGCTCATGGAAAAACTCCAGCAGGAACGCCTTGCGACGGCTGTAGGGGCAATTGTCGCTGCAGAATATATTTTTGATGCCACAATCGATTACTGCAAAAAAACGCTTGTTTCAGGGAGGCCGATTTCAAAATCCCAGTCCGTCCAGTTTGCGCTGGTGGAAATGGCGACCGAGGTGAAAATAGGAAGAATTTTTGTCGACAAGCTTATCGCCGATCATATCGAAAAGAAAAGTATAATAATTGAAACCTGTATGGCGAAATACTGGACCACCGAAATGGTGAGAAGAGTCGCGGACAGAGGGCTGGATCTTTTCGGGGATTTCGGGATATTTGAAGAGTGCCCCATTGTAAGAGGATGGCGTGATGTGAGGGTAATGTCGATCTTCGCCGGAACAAATGAAATAATGAAGAATATAGCCGCCAAATTCATGGGCATGTGATGATTTCGTAAAACATAAATCACCTCTCTTCCAAGTATCCTGAAACAGAAAGCAGGATATCGTTATTATATCTTATTGAATATAATACTCTTATTTGCTATGAATAGATTGGATATTGAATTCTTCCTGAAAGCAGTAAGCTATCGAATTTCATTTTAAGAGTAGATTCCTAATGTAAATCATGATAGTTGGAAAACGCATATATAATATTAGAGATTAAAAGTTCTGAACCATTCAACCTTAAATGAGGATGTTATGGACTGACTACTGAAACCCCGCTTCTCAAAAGAGAACGGGGTTTTTTATTTGGAGGCAGAAATGAAAAAATGTCTAAATTGTGGCTATGAGCAGCAACCGGAAGAGAATTCAGAATTCATTTCTACAACAATATGACCAAGGTGCCATATGACATCTGAAAAAGCTGAGGAATCTCAACTGTTAGAAGAAGCGAAGCGGCATTATAATTGGGGGTATGATGCCTTTGAGTTAGGTCTATATGAAATTGCGATAGACGAATACACCACCGCAATTCAACTCAACCCCTCATACGCAAAGGCCTATGCCAATCGTGGTATTGCCTACCGCAAATTAAAGAGACATGCTGAAGCAATGGTTGATCTGAAAGCGGCAGCACAACTCGGTTCAACAGTGGCAAGAGATGATCTTCTAAAAAAAGGTAGGAAAAACAAAATTATACTGGCTATAGTTGCTTATATTGTTGTTTCAATAATTATAAGCGCATGGCAAGAGCATAACGAAAAAGCCAAAAGCGAAGAAAGGCAAAGGCAACAAGTGATTGCAGCGGAGCAAGCAAGAGCTCAAGTGGAGCAGAAAAGAATTAAGGCGGAGCAGGAATTGAATAAACTAATTAAGGCGCGGAATGATGATAGATTTGATAGAAAACTACGTCACATGACGGGTGAAGAGACACAAGCTGACAGAATAGAAAAAAAATTAGAACAAATACAAGACGACTTGCTTCTGAAGCATTAAACTATCCTACTGCAAAGAAATAGTTTATTGGGCTCTTTAATTATTTTTCTTATTTCGGTTCCAGCGTGAGAGCCACACCCCCCTAAATAATCTGTTAGACGCAAAAAGAGTATATTATGACTGAGGAGATCGGAGGGGGTGTGCAAAATGCTGGCCTTCCCTTGCTTCAAGTTTCAGGCACAGTCCTTCATGAGTATGAAGTACTGTTGAGAAGGGCTGAAGATGAACTCAAAAAGCAAGAATATTCTTTGTACATTATAATGTCACATGCCGCTACCGAAATATGCACGGAAATAGCTTTCAAGTTGTCAATGATTGACTGATTGAGACTAATATGCAACATTATGTCCGTTAATCTTTAAATCAATCAATATAATAGCGTGTGGATAAATGATCGATGGATGAGTTGACGACTAAGATTTTACTTGTTATTCTCGGATTCCTTCTGGGTGTATCCGCCCAAATCATCGTAGGTTTGAACAGTGAAAATCGAAAAAAAGTAGTTATCAGAGACTTGATGCGGACAGAAGTTGAGGCATTCATCAAAGCATGCGAAAATGCTGCAAAGACGAAATGCTGGGATTCCTCCGCGGTCGAAATCGTCTCATCCCATATTATACAGAGTTACTCAAACGATCGCGACCGATTCCTTGCAGTGTCGAAACGATCCACTCGTCAAGGCCTATATGATTTCTATCTCGAAGTTAACG
>CAZOEH010000305.1:0-4239 GCA_964578785.1 uncultured Desulfonema sp.
CAGTTATGGCTGCATAGGCCACAGTGTAAAAATTTCTGACCACCGGTGTCCTTTAAAAATTCCCCGGGATCGCCGGAAGGACCGGCCAGAAAACTGACAGATGGAAGACTCCCGCAGACCGGGCAGTGCCCTTTTGACAAGGCTTTATCTCCCATTCCTTCATCGATTTTTGAAGCAAGTGATTCCAGCACCGCGGAAAGCACCGTCCTTATGATAAATCCCAAGGTGTCACGGGACACACCAATCGATTGAGCTGCATGTTCATAATGTTTGAAGCTGCCATTCAGATATTCCTCTGCCAGCAATACAAGCTGCAGACTGCCGTCCCGGTAGGAACCAGTGACAGCATCAATATCCCCGCCGATTGCCGGAAATGTCTGTTTGACTGCGGGCAGCATCCATTCAAACGCGATTTTCAGAGGTTCTTGCCAGGGTGCAAGAGACTTGGCCGCCAGAAGCGGGATACCCGACATCATACGATCATGGGAACCGGTCAGATCAACCGGCGGGATCTGATCACTCAAATGGGAGATACAGCGGGCTTTCTGTAAAAACAGACCGGTAAAGGCTCTTATCAAATCTGTCATGGCAGGCCGCCGTATCAGGGCATATTCTGCGGTTGTATGGATGGCCTGATTAATTGTATTTTCATAAAAAGGAATATTCTGCATAAATGAATCCGTCCGTATAGTGACAAGAAAGCCCCCCGGCCGGAAAGCCGGAGGGCGGAAGCATGCTTAAACAGGTCGGGTGCCGCAATCAGCCCAATAACACCCTGCTGGCGGATTGTTTGACCGGCGCAAATAGTTGTGCCAGAAACATCTTTCGATCTATTCCGGAATCATTCGCGGCCACGCTGAATTTATAATATTTTTGCGGTTAGTCAATCAGGAGGTAGATTACGTTGACCATATCCGGATCAGCCAGTGTGGCTTTTGGGAAGCTCTTTTTAACTTCCGCAAGGCGGGCGTTGGCCAGATCCTGCATCTCCTGCTGTTCACCAAAGTTCATGCTGCCGGTGGGGCAGGCCTTCACACAGGCCGGCAGCAGGCCATGAGTAAGACGATCATAGCACATGGTGCATTTTGAAATTCGACCGGTTTTGGGGTTTCTCCGGGGAATATTATAAGGACAGGATTCCCGGATCTCCTCAAAGTCCTTCTTGCTGATCCTGCTGGTCTTTTCGGTATAGACCACGGCGCCGGTTTTCTTATCGTGGATCATGGCGCCATCCACCAAAGCGCCCCCGACCGAAATGCAGGGCGGGTCCTGGCAGTGGCGGCACTGGTCCGGGAAAAATACCCACCGGACGGTCTCACCATCAAGGTATTCGCTGAACCTGACCAGCTTGTAGTTGTTGGGGTTCAGGTCCTGCGGATTCTGATGGGATCCCTGCTGTTTGGTCCGGTTGGGAGGCAGTTCATTCCATTCCTTGCAGGCGATCTGACATCCCCGGCAGGCAGTGCATCGCGACGTATCGATGAAAAAGGATTTTGGCATGGCGTTCACTCCTTATTTTTTGGCGGGCGAAATGTGCCCGCCTGTTTTTTTGCATCAGGCGATCTCTTTAAGCTTGCCGGCCTTTTGCACATTGACCAGACAGGCTTTCAGCTCGTAGATCGTCGTGTTGGGGTCAGCCACCGAAGGCGTGAGCCTGTTGGTGGAATCGCCGCACTTGGGGGTTGTCCAGCCGAAGCAAAATGGCATGCCGATCAGATGAACGGTCTTGCCCTGAACTGTGAATGGCCTGATCCGAACAGTGACCATGGCGATGGCTTCGACCTTGCCCCGAATACTGTTCACGATCACTCCATCGCCGTTTTTAATGCCCTTTTCTTTGGCGAGTTCCGGGCTCATTTCCACATAGAGCTGGGGCTCTGCTTCGAGCAGATTGGGCACATTTCGGGTTTCGCCGCCACCGCACCAGTGCTCGGTAACACAGTACGTGGTCAGCACTATGGGATAAGCCGGATCTCCAGGCTTGGCCAGCTTGTCCAGCTTACTGGACACCGACTTGTACATCGGGCTGCTGAGCTGGGCCGAAAACGGATGTGAAGTCACGGGTGTTTCCACGGGCTCGTAATGCTCGGGGAAGGGTCCATCAACGCGGCCCGGGCCGAAAAAAGCCCCTAATCCATGTGCCTGCATGATGAAGGGATACTTGCCACCTTCCTGAGCCATGGGCGGCCATGGGCCGTCGGGCACATCCCCGACCCATTTACCGTTTTCCCAGGCGATCACGGCCTTCTCCGGGTTCCAGGGCTTTCCGGTCGGGTCAACAGAGGCGCGGTTGTAGATGATCCGGCGGTTTACCGGCCAGCACCATGCCCAGTTGGGATTTAACCCGATTTTTTCCTGCATCGGGGTCTGCTTGGGATCGCGTCGCTTGGTCTTGTTGCCTTCTTCTTCGGTAAAGCATCCCGTGTAGATCCAGTTGAGGCTCGATGTGGTTCCATCCGCGGCCAGAGCTCCGAAGGTTGGTACAAGCTGGCCTTTTTTGTATTCCTTGCCTCCGAACTTGGTGTCGGCCAGGAAAAAACCGTTGAGCCGCCTGGTCCAGTCTTCTGCCACGTAGGTCTTTGGCCAGTCCTGCCAAGTCAGGGCTTCAGGCAGGGTGCCGCCATCCTTGAGATACTTGTCAAGGATCACGTTCATCAACCCTACTATCATGAAACCAAATGGTTTGGCCTGGCCCTCAGGTTCGACGGCCTTGTGGTGCCAGAGCACCAGACGGCTGCTGTTGCTCACTGTGCCTTCTTTTTCAACACGGTGTGCCGAGGGCAGGCAGAAGTACTCGGTCTTGACCTTTTTGGGATCGACCCCGGGCCGATGCCAGTTGTCCGTGGTTTCTGAATGATGGAGTTCGGAGACCACCACCCAGTCCAGCCTGTCCATGGCAGCCCTTGCTTTGTTGGTGTTGGCCAGTGTGTTCATCGGATTGAGACCAAAGATGAAACCTCCGCGGATTTTCCCCTGATACATTCGATCAAACAGGTACATGTAGGAGTAATCGACGCCTTTTGCGGCCTTGGGAATCAGCCCGTAACAAAAGTCGTTAGCCGGTGTGGCCTTTTCCCCGTACCAGCCCTTGAGCAGGCTGGCCAGATACTTCGGCTTGTTCTGCCACCAGTTGGCGCTTTTGGGATCTTTGGTAACCGGGGTGTTGGCCTTGTTGTAATCGGCCAGGGTCTGCCAGTCATCGATGGGCACACCTATGTAGCCGGGCAGGATGTGATAGAGCAGGGCCTGGTCGGTTGAGCCCTGTACGTTAGGCTCCCCGCGCAGGGCATTGACTCCGCCGCCGGCAATGCCCATGTTGCCCAGCAGCAACTGAACCATACAGGCCGAACGGATATTCTGAACGCCCACGGTATGCTGGGTCCAGCCCAGGGCGTACATTACTGTTCCTGCTTTGGTGCCTACACCTGTTGCGCTGTAAGCTTCATAGACTTTGAGCAGGTTTTCCTGAGATACGCCGGTGATGCTCGACACATTCTTCAGGCTATAGCGTGAATAGTGTTTTTTCATCAACTGGAACACGCAGCGCGGGTCCTGAAGCGTTTTGTCCTTTTTGGGCAGGCCGGCTTCGTCCATATCAAAGGACCATGTTTTGGTGTCGTACTTCCTGGTCTGGGGATCAAAACCGCTGAATAGGCCGTCTTTGAAATCGAAATCCTTGTTTACGAGAAAGGAGGCGTTGGTGTATTCAACAACATAATCCTTAAAGTACTTCTCATTTTCGATAATATATTTGATCATCCCGCCCAGAAAGGCGATGTCGGTTCCGGATCGAAGCGGTACATGAAAGTTGGACCGGGCCGAGGTACGGGAAAATTTGGGGTCCACGTGGATGACCACAGCCCCTTTTTCCTTGGCATTGAGGACCCACCTGAAAGAGATGGGATGGTGCTCGGCGGCATTGCTGCCCATGATGAGAAACGCATCAGCGTTTTTAAGATCGACCCAATGATTCGTCATTGCTCCGCGACCGAACGACTCTGCCAGAGCCGCTACAGTGGGGCTGTGTCAGGTACGGGCCTGATGATCGACATGAACGATGCCAAGGCCGCGAACCATCTGAGCGGCCGCGGCGCACTCCTCGTTGTCGGCATGCGAAGTGCCGATGAAAAACATGGATTCGAGCCGGTTGACCGTCTTACCCTTGTCATCATTGAGGATCAGGTCCTTGTCGCGGACCTTCTTGACGCGGCTGGCAATCTGCTCAAATGTCCATTCCCA
>CAZOEH010000306.1:0-1054 GCA_964578785.1 uncultured Desulfonema sp.
GTCATGGTGAGCAAGCATCGATGCGGACGCCTGTAAAATATCCATAGGCAGCGCTTTGGCCGGACGGGTTTTAAGAGCGGCGATCATCTCACTGGGGAGATCACGCTCAGCAACCAGTTGCTTTTTAATTACTGATAGTTCCCCCGGGTTGGGAAGTTTTTCAAACAGCAGCAGGTGAATAATTTCCTCAAAGCTGGTTTTTTCAGCCAGTTCCTTTATCAGATAACCGCGGTAGATCAATTTACCCTGATCGCCGATTACATCGCTGATTCTTGTGCTGGCAACTGTTACACCACGCAGCCCGGTATTCAAGGTTGGTGTGCATTGCTCCATTAATGCCTCCTATTAAAATGCGAATTATATTAAACGCTCATTTATAATTTCGGATATTTCCATGACCCGCAAATCGCAGATCAGACCTTCCGACTTCACCGCGTCTTCCAGCATTATAGCGCACAGCGGACAAGAAACCGCGATGATGGTTGCGCCGGTGGCTTTAGCCTCCCGGACGCGGAATCTTGCAGGATTTTGATCTCCGGACGGCAGGAGGTTCGTAAATAAATTTCCGCCTCCGCCTCCGCAGCAGAGGGCATTTTGTTTATTCCTGTCCATTTCGGCGATCTTAATCCCCGGAACTGCCGAAAGAATCATTCTCGGCGAATAGTAATCCATGTTGTGACGGCCCAGATAACATGGATCATGGCAGGTCACCGGTAACGGTTCCTGGTTTTCACGGAATTTCAGTTTTCCCATATTAAACGCGAGTACCTGCGTGTAATGAAACACCTGGTAATTACCTCCCAGTTCGGGATAATACTTTTTGAAGGCATTAAAACCGTGGGGAGAAAGGGTAATGATTTTTTTTACGTTTTTCTTATTAAAAAGTTCCGTATTCTTTTTTGCCAGCTCTTCAAAAAGAAAGGTTTCACCCGATGACCTCACATCGTTTCCGTCGGAATTTTCACCTCCGGTTAAAATGCCAAAAGAGATGCCGGCCTTTGAAAGCAGTTTGATCGCGGAACGGGCTATCTCCTGACCGCGGGTATCATAGGAG
>CAZOEH010000306.1:1064-1525 GCA_964578785.1 uncultured Desulfonema sp.
GAGATATTCCTGATCGGTAAACGGCGCAACCCCCGTTCCATTGGCCCAGTCCGCGCGTTTTTTTGCCGCCATGCCGTACGGATTTCCATGAAGCTGCATCCTTGTCAGATAATCCCTCACCCCGGAAGGAACGCGTCCCTCGTCAAGGAAAGATCCCCTGGCCGCCGTAAAAGTTTCAAGCAGCAGGTTCTTGAACCCGGGAAAAGGGCAATTTTCGGTGCAGTTGCCGCATGCGGTGCAGGAAAACATGATTTCCGCAAATCTTCCGCTTAGCTGAATCTTTCCATCCAGCCAGGCCCGGAGAAGCCACATGCGTCCTCCGGGCGAATAGGTTTCAAAACGAAACGCAAGATAGGAAGGGCAGTTTAAATCGATATAGTTTGAAGGCATCTTGCAGTAACCGCAGCGAAAACACCTGTGGAGGATCTCTTCATTAAGCATGGTCACATCCTGTTCGTCAC
>CAZOEH010000306.1:1535-4204 GCA_964578785.1 uncultured Desulfonema sp.
CTTTTCCCAGTTTCCCGGATTCATGATCTGATTCGGATCCAGCACGGAACGGATCTTGTTCATGAGATTAAAAGTGTTCGGGTCCATTTTGTCTATAATCTGCTTCTGGGCGGGAAGTTCCGCTTTCCATGGAATTCCTCCTATTTCAAGAGCAGCGGCATTGGTAGCTTCGAGCGCATGCTGCGCCCGTTTGACGTCTTCCTGATCCGCCCGGTTGAAAGCATATGCATAAAAAAACATCATGGCATGACCCGCTCCGATTATTCTTGCGCCCATCGAATAACTTACGTTATATGTCCGTGCGATTTCAAGGCCGGCGCTGTATGCCTTTGCAAAATGCTCGATGGCCATGATCGCGCCGACATATTCAAACCCGCCGCCTTTCCTGATATCTGCGAATTTTACAAGGTCAGGTGAAGGAATTTTTAAAAACCTGCTTTTTTCCGGAGGCGGCAAGGGGAGGAATCCAGCGATTTTCTGATCGGTATATTTCCTGACGGATTCCTGTATCAGGTTGCGTTTGAACGTAAGCTCTTTTTTACTGTGCGCTCCGTAGCTGATGTTTATATGCAGAAATCCGCGAGCCCAATCCGGTTTCGGCGCCATCCATGGCGTCATGTCTTCCGCGACCTGCGTGCCGGTGAGTCGTGATATTATGTCCGGCATCAGATCTGCGTCTTCACATACGAAAATGAGCATATCATTATGAGCATAACTGGGGAAAAGCCTGATCCCGAGCCTGGTTACAATCCCAGTGGTGCCGGACCATCCGAGGAAAAGGCCCGAGAGGTCCGGGAGCGGCGCCCTGGCAAACCAGTCCGCGGAGACGCTGCATGATCCTGTTCTCACGATATCGCCTGTCGGCAGAACAACCTCCATGCCTGTGAGCATGTCCGAATGGAATCCTCCGAGCACCGAAAGGTGGCCTGACCCGTGAATGCAGATATTGCCGGCCAGTGTGGCGACAGGCGGAGCATCCGGCATGGAATGCTTCAATTCCGGATGGTGCTTTTTCAGATACGCCTGCAGCATGCCTTCGGAGGTTCCTCCTTCTACAACGGCATAACGGCTTTTAGAATTAACCTGAAGGATACGGTTCATTCGCTTCATGTCCAGGATTATGCCGCCGCGCAGCGCCCTTGTGAGACCTGAGAGTACAAGCCCTCCTCCCATAGGCACCACCGGGACTTTATGCATATTTGCGCAAAGCATTATGCGCCGCACTTCTTCCGTGCTTCCCGGCATGACAACGGCGTCTGGTTCTGCAGGGGACATGGTTCCCTGATCCATGGAATAGAGGTATCGCTCTTCGGGTGCAGAGGAAACGAACTCCGGTCCGGTTATATCGGCCAGCTGCCTGACAAAGTCATTCATAGGTTTATTCTCCCAGGGCGATCAGGACAAGATCGCTTACAAGCACCGGCATCAACCCGTGTTCCGCCACCTCCTGCCCGAGGGTTGCCATGCAGAACGGACAGTTGAATACACAATATTTCGCGCCGGTTGAGACCATATCTTTTATATTTTTTTCAACAAGTTCGTCTGCCAGTTCATCCCGCTGTTGGGCACGCGGGACTCCGCCGCAGCACAGGGCGTTTTCGCGGTCATACTTCCGTGGCACACGATCAGCTCCGATTCTGGTGAAAATTTCATCCAGTATTTTATCTGTTTCGGGTGCCAGACGATTTGAACATGGCCTCTGGTAGGCAATCTTCTCGTTGATCGGCCTGATCCTCTCAGGAATTTCGTCGAGACGCCGGTTGATGTAATCAAAAAGATGTACGGGTTTAAAAGGAACATGAATACCGAAGGCTTCCGCGGTACTGGTATAGGTTCCGTAACACTCATCGTGAAAACAGACAATCTCATCGATTTTGGAATCCTTCAGATAAAATGAGATGATATTATCCATAATTTTCGGAACCCGGTCTCTTATGACCGAGTTTTTTGCGAAATGAAGCCACATGATATTACAGAATATGTCGTTTCCCGAAATCACGGACGCGCCCTCGAACAGTTTTCCCCGCACGCACCCGGCAAGCATTGGAAAAGCGCACATGTCCACGACCGGAGAGCGGACTTTTTGCTGGGTAATCCTTCCCTTTGGACTCATCATCCTGAGCTGCTCTTCTACAATGGGTTTCGGCGCAGGCAGAATTCCCTTGTTTTCCTGCAGTTCAACGAGCAGATAGAAGGGATTGTTACCGAACCTGCAATATTCCTGGCATGCGTAACAAGTCAGACATTCATAAAGCACCCGGCTCTCTTCCCCGGCGTTTATCTTTGATTTTTCGGCTTTTGCGTCGCTGATGCCGGCAAATTCAATATACTGGCATTTCATGAGGCAATCTACCGTCTCACAGCCGGCACATAGTTCCGGATCAAATTTGATTGCGGGCACAATATCCTCCGGTCTTAAATAAATTATGAAAGGACGTATTCTTTTTGAATAAAGACAAACTCCATCGCGAAATGGAAATATCAGATAATAAATTTATACACAATCTGTTTTAACTTCATAATATATAATGCAGCTAACCAGGCAAAATCTCCGGCGAGCCTCTCCGTGTTTCGCATTGTTATCAATCAGTCGCTGAACATGCCGAGGAAATTGACGGCGTTGATTATTCCCCCCTCGATTTTAACATCCCCTTTTGCGAGCGCAACGG
>CAZOEH010000307.1:0-4202 GCA_964578785.1 uncultured Desulfonema sp.
AATGAGGTAGCCACCTATTTCGACGTCAATCCTCCAGTTGTAGAAGCTCAGATCAAAAAAGAAAATATCGCCCAGAAAATCACGATCTGTGGGGCTCTGGCGGTGGCAAAGTAGTTTTAAGGTTGCAATAATTGCTGCGATAAGGCAACAAGATGGAAAAACAATAGGGCGGTGATGAAAACAGCCAGACAAAATAAATGGGTCGAAACACTTGCTCTGGGTGATCGAAGCAAACCGGATCTCTTCTTGTCGCCTGAAGAAGTTTTTGGAGTACCCCACGCGGCAGCCATGCGTATCGGATTTAACAAACTGGGATTGGCAGGTTTTTTTTGTGTCGATTCTATTCCTACCATCGCTTTTCTGACTCAAGACCGCTTAAATCGTTTTAAAATAAATATAACCCACAAAGCCTTGTGGAACCAAGGGCTTGTCAGTTTATTGCTGGTAATCCTACCGGAAGAAGTGCGCGCTTATTCGCTGCTCCAGACCCCAAAGCCGGAAGATGCGGCGGATGAAACGGACGATATCAGAGATAAACGGCTTATCAGATCATTTAACTTGGCCGCGGATGCGATAGAGCTTTCCTATCTTATAACAGGCGTCGAGTCGGGTCGCTATTTCCAGGAAAATAAAAATAATTTTGATCAGAAGAAAAAAGTTGATGCGGAACTCCTCTCTAACCTGAGGGAGACGGAAAAGCGATTAAAGGGACTCTCTCCGGAAGCTGCTCAGGCGCTGCTGCTGCAAATAACCTTCATTGCCTATCTGGAAGACCGGGGTATCATCGACCACGAATATTTCAAGCAAGCCGTTGGGCGCAAAAAAATCGGCTGCCTTAAGGAGCTGCTGAATAACAGAGTCCCTGAGCATCTCAACATGCTGTTTAAGAAACTGCTCCAGAATTTCAACGGCGATTTCTTCTTCGCCCCTTGCGCATTCGATGAATCCGCACCGGCGCCTCCTTTGACTGCCGAACACCTGCAACACCTCGCCGACTTCCGTGAAGGAAACGTCGAACTTGCAACAGGCCAGGGTCGCTTCTGGCCTTACGACTTCCGCTATATCCCCGTTGAATTGATCAGTGCCATTTACAACCGTTTTCTCGGTGAAAGACCCACGGAACGCAGGGCCAGCGGAGCGTATCACACCCCCCACTTCCTGGCCGATTTGACTGTAAATCAACTCTGGGACGACCTGCCGCTTGAAATCAGGTCGAAACCAGATTTCAGGGTGTTGGACCCTGCGTGTGGTTCCGCCATTTTCCTCGTACGTTTATTTCAGCGGATGGTTGAAGATTGGAGAAGCCTTAATCCGAACTCGACTCCCGACTAGGAGACTCTTGTTTCCATCACTAAAAGGCTTCATGGCTGGGACGAAGAAACCAGCGCAGTCCGCATCGGTATTTTCTCCCTCTATATTGCCCTTCTGGAAGAAGTTGAACCGGCGGCAATTCTGAAACTGCTGGCTGAGCAGAAATTATTACCTCCGTTATTCAGAAAAACAATGTGCGATCGGGATTTTTTCGCTGAAAATACACCAGAGGAAACATTCGATATTGTAATCGGCAATCCACCTTGGGTAAGCAGAAAAAGTGCGGAAGTCTCATCAGCCAGTGCCTGGTGCGCCGCCCGCAATCTCCCCATGCCAGCAGGAGAACTGGCTTGGGCATTTGCCTGGAAGGCAACCCGACACGTCAAGGCGGATGGAGTAATCGGTTTTCTGTTGCCTGCCATGGGTTTCTTGCTAAATCACAGTGAACCTTCCATTAAGACAAGGCGCAAATGGCTTGAGCAGATACGCTTGAAAAGAGTCATAAATTTTTCCGATATCTGTTTTCTCCTGTTTGACGGCGCCGACCGCCCGACAGCATTGTGCATATTTCAGGCTACCGCCACAAAGCTTTCCGACTATCGATTCGATTACTGGTGCCCCAAGGCCGATCCGTTGCTTCAGGCCACCCGCATGCTTACCTTAAACCGAGGGGACAGGGTATCGTTAAAATTATCGACTGTCCTCAATGATCCGGCCGCCTGGGGAAAGCACTTATGGATGACCAGCAGGGATATGAAGCTGTTGGGTTGGCTTTCCGGGTTATCCAGGCTGGACAGCAAATTAACTACCTATAAGGAGTCAAAGAAAAAAAGTTTTAATAATAAAGCAAAGACGTGGATTATTGGCCAAGGATTTAAACCTTCAAAGCCAGGGAAGGATCATCATAAGAACTATCAAACTTATATATCCTCCATCATCCCCAAAATTCCTTATTTCGATGCCAACAAATTCACAGAGTTTGTTGTACTCACAAATAGACTTGATGCACCGTGGCATACCTCCGAAGTGCATAGGAAAGGTTTTGAAAAAGGCTTCATTTCTCCTCACGTTCTGATCCCACAAGGTATCGTGAGAAGCACAGGATTGTTGCGGGCAACATACTCTGACCAGGATTGTTGTTTTCAACATGCCCTTCAATCAATAATTTTCCCAGTTCTCGATTCCGCCAGAATGAAGCTGCTGACCGCCATCCTTAATAGCCGTTTCGCAGCATGGTTTTATTTTCATGAGACGACCAATCTTGGTGCTGATCGGGCGGTTGTGCATGAAGAACAGTTGTTGGGCTTGCCATTTCCCGATATCAATGAGCTTCCCGACTCAGAAGCGGCGCAAAACGCCGAAAAGGCAATTGTTGAGATTATGGACGGTCTGTTACGGGACAAGGATAAATATTCTCAAGGACAATTTCCGGACGATGAAACCGTAGAAAAGCTGAATCAGCTTGTCTACCAGTATTATGGCTTCACCGAAGCCGAGATTACCATCATTGAAGATACCATCAGATATATTTTGCCGAGCATCCAGCCTCGCGCGAAAAAAATACCGCCCCTTTGGGAGAAAGCCGGAAGAAATCATTTCCAGGAATATGTGACAACACTTACGGCAACTCTGACGGATTGGCTAAAACCGAGTAACTACCTATCCGCCACCTTGATGTTCAATCATCCCGACCTTGCAGTCGTTGGTCTTAAAATTCAGGCTACACCGCCAAAGCAATCCTTTATTATTACTGAAACTGCTCAGGCCTTTAAAGCAGCATTAACCAGAATAAATACAGAATTGAAGCGACGAATATCACCTAACTTCCATCTGATACCGGATTTACGCATATTTATTGATGATACACTTTACCTGATAAAACCGAAAGCTTTACGCTACTGGCTAAAAAGTGCGGCATTAAACGATGCGGACGCCGTGATCGCCGACCTCCAGTCATTGAGATATCGCGGGGACAAGGATAAGAAGTGGTGATAATCGGAAACCCATCAGCGTGGTTAACCTCTTTTCTGGATGTACACGAAAAGGTGTTGCAAGTTATTGAAAGTATCTGGCCGGATTGCAGCAGACGGTTTGATTCACAATCTCTTGAAAACAAAATTACGGATCAGCTGGTGTGGATGTTGGGTCGTGATCCCCGTTCCCGCGGAAATTGGATAGTGAGCCCGCAATACAAACTGCTGGCTTCGGATGTAAAGGGAGATGTTGTTACCAAGGGGTATATAGACTTCGCAATTTTTTTCGACCGGAATCAAGAAAACTATATTGCCTATGAATGCAAACGACTCAATGTTTCTTTCCCAAGTGGATCTAAATCCCTTTCTGATAAGTATGTAAGCGAGGGGCTTATGCGTTATGTTTCAGCGCAATATGCCCAGGAGTTGCCATTCGGAGTTATGGTAGGATATGTGCTGGATGGTAATGCGTCGAAAGCTATTGATGCAGTAAAAAGTCAGATTAAGAAAAAAAGCTCCCCGTTGCATTGTTACAATTCACCACCGACAGTAGATTTATCGGCAGTTTCCTTCATTCCTCGCTTTTCAACCAGTCATTCAAGGCCAAGCGGAGAAATTGAGGTTCAGCATTTATTTTTACCTCTGAACCCCTAACATTCGGAGGATGCGAATAGGGACATTCCATACTCTTCCAATTGGCACAAAGAGATACCAATATGGGGAGTATTTATAGGATGACTTGAACTATTAAACCTGATTAAAGTCCGGCAGTATTTTGTTCGGGGTTCATGCCAGTAAAGTTGCGAATAGATGCTCCAACGTTTATCATGCGAATCAGGTTTGATTTTTATCTCAAAATTCCCTATATAATTACCGGATGAATTCCAAAATTCCTGTTTAAGTCTACGGATTATTACA
>CAZOEH010000308.1:0-4202 GCA_964578785.1 uncultured Desulfonema sp.
GATTTCTGATATTTGAAAGTCCAACGCTTCCTGCAGGCCTAAAACATCCGGGCGAAAATGATTCAGAAGTTCGGATATCCGGTTACGGCGAAATATCCAGTGATTTTTGCCGTCTCTGGCCGTCCCGCGCCGAATATTAAAACTCATTACATTTAAGTTTAATCCGGATCCCGGAATTATTCGCAGGGGATTGAAAACCTCAGGCCAAACGGCTGCTTTACAAACCGGCTGATAAATTTCAGCAATTGATTTTTTAGCAAATATGATCCCTTTCTTTATTTTACTTACCATATCTTATATAACCTGTTTGGAACATATTTGAACAGAAACAGCGATCTCATTAACCTCCGAAGGTCCGCCGCCCATGACTTGCTGTGAAGAGCATCAATTAAGTATCCATTAGAGAGTACCTTAAGTATGATAAATAAAAAAGCAAGTCATCGTCCGGCAAAAATGGAATTTATTTTATACAGCATCAACTGTTGTTTTTTGAACTCATTTGCTCCGAAGACTCGAGCTTTTCGGAGTCGTGATTGTGGTGTATCACGCTTGGTCAAATATGACCCTCATTTCGGAGGTCTTTTCGCCTCTGCCGGTGGGGCGTCCTTCCTCTTTGTTCCCTTTCCTTTATTCCGCTTGTAAATCATTTCCTCTCTCATATATTCCGTTAAATCATTCCTGTTCAGTTCTATGATTTTTTCACTCGTTCCGTTGTCGAAATCGCATACATCCGCCCGGCCTCATTCATCAAAGCGGTGGAGGTTATCCAGATATCCAAAACATCGCCATCTTTGGCTATCCGCTGTGTAAGATATGGCGCCAGAATTATAGCCATGCTGAGCTGTTGTATCGCGGCAAGCGCTCCTTCCCGCAATTCCTCAGGAATAAGTTCGCGAATGTTCATTTCCAACGCCTCTGACTCACTCCAACCATAAATCCTTGTCGCCGCCGGGTTCCATGCCAGGATGCGGCCATCAATGTCCTGCACGATGACAGCATCGTAAGAATCGCGCACTACCACAGCCATACGGAGCAGGTCATTGGCTTTCCGCAACGCCTCCTCCTCCGTCCGCTTAATTTCCGTGATGTCAACAAAGGTGATTACCGCGCCCTCTATCACATTGTCGACCGTGCGGTAGGGCAGAATGCGCAGCATGAACCACTCCCCCGCCTGTAACTGCACTTCAATCTCTTTGGGAATCAGGCTGTCCAGCACGGCCTGCACATCCGCAATCAGGCGGTCGTAACCCACAAGGTTGGAAACTATGTGGGTTATGGGTCTTCCTACATCGCTGTGGATCAGGTTTATGATCCGGGTAGCGGCTGGGGTGAAGCGCAGGATGCGCAGTTGAAGATCCAAGAATATGGTGCCGACGCCGGTGCCGGCCAGCAGATTTTTCATGTCGTTGTTGGACCGGGTCAGATCTCCCACCTTATTTTGAAGCTCGGAGTTGACCGTGGCAAGTTCTTCATTTACCGATTGCAGTTCTTCTTTGGATGTTTCGAGTTCTTCGTTGGTGGATTGCAATTCTTCGTTTACCGACTGCATCTCCTCATTAGAGGATTTGAGTTCTTCATTGGAAGTCTCCAGTTCCTCGTGGGCGGTCTTGAGGTATTCTTCCTTGGCCTGCAGCTCCTTCTTGAGCGCCTTGATGCGCGCATTGGCTTCCGATGATTTATTAATGCTGACCGTCGTCCGATTACCGGTTACCGCATCCGACGGCAGCGCTTCCTCCAGGATGACCAGGTAGAGGAATCCCTCAGGCGCCGCGGCCGGGTCTGATAGTACCGGACACACGGTCAGGTTGACACGAGTACGGTTTCCGTTCGTTTTAACGCTCAGGCCCGGACATCGCACTATCTCTTTTGTCACGGAGACTTTGTGAAGGGCGATAGTCAGGTCGCGCAGCAATCCTTCGCGGGCCATCTTAAGGATGTTGCTGGCGCCGGTCTCACCCGGAGGCGGTTCCAGGTACATTCCTGTGCGGCCGTGGAGGTAGAGTATATCGCCATGCTTGTTTACGAGGGCGCCGGCCGTCACTATAAGCTGTACGATCGCCTGTTCGGTCAGGTTGCGCAGCGGCTGTTTCGTGAGAGCGGTCGCTTTTGCGGTGGACCGCGGCGCCGGCTCCTCATCCGCCGTCATTGGCGGTATTAACAGAAACGGGGCCGTATGCTTCGTGTGTTTTATATCCTTTTTACTCTTATAGATCTTCGATTTACGGTCCAGCACGGTAAAAAGACCGTCAAACTCGCCCACGGTTTCGGAAGTGCCCAGGAAGAGCACGCCGCCGGGGTTCAGCGCATAGTGGAAAAAGGGAATGAGCTTTTTCTGCAGGTCACCGCCCATATAGATCAAAAGGTTGCGGCAACTGATAAGGTCGAGTTTGGAGAAGGGAGGATCTTTTATTACGTCCTGCTCGGAAAAAACAAGTATGTCGCGGATGTTTTTACGAATGCGGTACATGCTGCTGTCGGGTTCGGCCGTAAAATAACGCGCCAGCCGCTCCGGAGAAATGTCGGCCACGATACTGGCCGGATAGATGCCGGCTCGGGCCGTGGAAATGGCCTGGCTGTCGATGTCGGTAGCGAATACATGTAACTTGTAGTTCTTCTTGAGCGCTTCCTTGTGTTCATGCAGGAGGATTGCTATTGAATATGCCTCTTCACCTGTCGAGCATCCCATTGACCAGGCCCGGATCAGGCCGCCGGCCGGCTTATCGGCAAAGAGTCCGGGGATGATTTTTTCTTCAAGCGCCTTGAAGGCCTCCGGATCACGAAAGAAACTGGTCACGCCGATAAGAAGGTCGCGAAACAGGGCTTCCACCTCAGCCGGATTCTGTTGCAAAAACCTGACATACCCGTCAAGCTTTTCGATCTGATGGACGGCCATGCGCCGTTCGATGCGGCGGTTGATGGTGCTCGACTTGTACTGGGAAAAGTCATGGCCGGTATGGGCGCGCAGCAGGATGGAAATCTTCTTAAGTGCGTTCTCGATCTTTGGCGCAGGGGCGGAGGAGGCAGTCCGTGGAGGTTTGCTGAAGGCGTGGGTGATATAAGCAATGAGCTGGGCCGGCATTTCGGCCGGCGGCAGCTCGTAGTCAACGAGGCCTGTAGCGATAGCGCTGCGCGGCATCCCGTCGAACTCGGTGGATCCGGGGTTCTGGACCATGACCATGCCGCCCTCGCCCTTGATGGCCCGCACGCCAAGGGTGCCGTCGCTGCCTGTGCCCGAAAGCACGATGCAGATGGCCCGCTCGCGCTGGTCGTGTGCAAGTGACCGGAAGAAGAAGTCGATAGGCAGACGCTGGCCTCTGGGGGCGGAGGGTTCAAGCAATTGCAGAGTGCCGTTCAAAAAAGCCATGTCGCGGTTGGGCGGGATAATGTAAGCGCAGTTAGGCTTGACCTTAATTCCGTCCTCAACCTCGAAGACCTGCATGCGCGTGTAGCGCCGGATGAGGTCGGAGAGAATGCTCTTGTGATCCGGGGCGAGATGCTGCACGAGCACAAAGGCCATACCCGGATCGGTTTCGGCCGGCATGCCGGAAAAAAAAGCCTCGAATGCAGCCAGCCCTCCGGCGGACGCTCCGATGCCGACGATTGGAAAGTACTTATCCGCACCGCGATCTTCAACTGCTTGCGGGGACGATTTTTTTTCAGATACGGCTTTGGCCCGTTTTTTATGCGGGCGTTCCAGCCCGGGTTTTATTTTCATGATTTAATTTCTCCTGGTATTCGTCACGGATGACCACCGGCGCCAGGTCGTAGAGGTCGAAGTAGCGCGCCCGTTCCTTTGCTCTAAGAATGTTTACCGTTCGTAAGGTTCGATCTAATCATTGTTTCTGCCGCGTCCGCGATCATGACTATTTTGTTTTCTGTGCTCCTTCCAATTCTTTCGCTCCCTTCTCTCCTGGTTTCTTTGCTTCCTCCAACGATCGTGATTTTCGTAAGGATAACGGGGCTCCCTCTCATAAACTGTACGATAATCCCTTGGAACACCGCGTACATGAGATGGGACATAACGCAGTTTCACAACCTTCCATGGTCCGTTGTAATTCCTTGAACGGTACCAGCGATTTCCGCGGGGAGACCACCAGTAATCACCATAGAAAAATACATCAACCTCGGGGTGGGGGGCTATAACAACCTCGGAACGGGGGACTACAATCACTCTCGGCGGGCTTGGAAACAAAAAAGGAGGG
>CAZOEH010000309.1:0-2638 GCA_964578785.1 uncultured Desulfonema sp.
AGTTTATTGCCGCATGGGTGATTTCGTATGCCAGGATAAAGACGGCGAACTCTATTATGTTGAGCGCAGCGCCGATCTCATCAAGCATAAAGGCTACCGGATATCGGCATCGGAAGTAGAAGCCATTCTTCAGGATCACCCGACGGTTATAGGCGCATGCGTGGTGGGCGTACCCGATGCGCGGGTAGGCGAACGGATAAAAGCAATCGTGGTGCTTAAAGAGGATGCGCGGGGTGTCGGCGGAGCGGACCTGATTAAATGGTGCCGCGATCATCTTGCTTCCTATAAAGTTCCCGCTTATATCGAATTCAGGGACATGCTGCCCAAATCGAAGGTCGGCAAACTGCTGCGCAGAGAGATCCGCGATGAAGAGAGGCGGCGAGTCTCCAAAGATTAAAGATCTAGAGCTTGTAAAATCTCCTGTTTAGGCCGGGCATGGGTCATGGCCCGTGCCCGGCCCTTTAATCGGATGTTATACAAAGGCTTCATTCCCCCCACCTCACAGGTGCTCCAAACGGCCATGACAACTATTTAGTTGAATATAAGCGTATTGTCGGTTATATTCGAACAAAGTCGTAATAACTGGCAATCGACTTACTTCTGCTATCTGTAAATCTCAACCTGGAATACATTGCTGATTTGAAGATTCTCCTGGCTCTCCAGCGGCAACACTTCCTCCGCTCAGTATTTGGCTTTGATGGTGTACGCAGCTTATCAGCATAGTCTTGTCAGAGAATTCACCGCCAGAGAAGAAGCTATGATTCATTCAGGTCGCCGCACACCGGAGTTCCATAATACCAGCCACCTGATCCGGAACCCGCGCTGTAAGATCGGCTTCTTCAAAACAGTCTTAACTAATGAGGCAGGCTTATGTGGCCCAGCGCTCCCATCTGATTGTGCTGCTTGATGCTCGGGGCAGGCTGACCCGCCCCGCTTCGCCCATGCGGAACGTATCAAGCAGTGGATTGATAGACAACGACTGGTCCGCCAAAAACGGTAAGGATAAACCGGATCTTGATAGCAATATGTGACGGAAATCCGAAGATATAACAAGGACAAAAGTTGAAGCCATATTAAAAAGGCGTGTAAAGTGATGCCCGGCGAAGACTTCTTCCTGTTATCCGGAATCCATAAAGCACTAAACATATATTGATAACTTAATTTTGACATATTCACGCCGATGATTATTTTATATCAGGCTCTGATTAAAGCCTGTGTGTTATTAACTATTCTTATTTAAATGAAAGGAGAATAACATGGAACATTATTTATTATTAATGCATCCTGTGACCGGGGGGCTGGCAACTCTTGCGGCATTGTGGATTTTTGTAGACACTCTGAACGCCGGTGAATCCTCGGTGTCCCGGATAAAAAATGTCAGTTTGCTTTGTGCGGTCCTTATGTGGCTGACATACTTCCTGGGCGGTTATTTTTACGTTGTCTATTACGGCGTTGACAAAACATTCATAAAGGCGGGACCGTGGGCTTTTGGCCATAATTTTTTCATGGAAGCAAAGGAACACATTTTTCTGATACTTCTCATGCTTGCCACATATCTTCCTATTGCGGCGAACAACTATATTCCTTCCAATAAATCAGTTAGAAAGATTATACTCTGGGTAACGGGGCTCATTGTGCCGACCTCTCTGGCAATGGAAGGTTCCGGGGCTATCATCAGTGTGGCCGTTAAGGTAGCTTTACTGTTAAATGTGAAAGGAGTATGACAATGGAAACTATCGAAATTGGGAAATATACAAAATCGTTCGGATTATCCTTTGCGATAACCAGTCTGATCAGTGCGCTGCTGGTCATCTTAAAAGAAACAAATGAGGAGACTGTCCTCGCTTGGATGAAAGCGGCTAGCGGCCATCATTGGGTAACTCATGGAATTATCGATATTATTGTTTTTGTAGCGCTTGGCTGGGCTTTGTCGATGCCTAACGGTGGTCAGGGACTGAAAATATCTGTAAATGCGCTGATAGTAAATATCGTTGCGTCAACCTTGATAAGCAGTTTGCTGATTGCCGGTTTTTTCTTCTAACTCAGGCATGAACTTGAAACGGGCACGTAGTCAGACATCATTAATTTCAGCTGCAAAATCGGTGAGCGGTTATATTGCAGGCAGGCCTCCTCAGATTCCTCTTTGCTCACTCCCGGCTGAATTTACCTGGCAGCGACGGATGGGCTGAGGCGCCATGCGTACCAGGTGGCGCCGAATCCGCCGATCGCAAAAACCATGAAGGCCGGCCCCCAGGCCGAGGCCGCATTATTGCCGATGCTCATATAATCAAGCACTGCTCCGAAGGCCATTGGCGCAACGGCGCCTGCGCCGAACCCGAGAAGGGAGCGTACCGCCAGTATCGAACCAAGTCTATTGGGAGCAACGACTTCGGTAATTGCGGCCGAAAGTACCGGGGAATCACCGATGGCCACAAATCCGTAAACAAGCATAAGTACAACCAGTATAGGCACAGGCGCGGCGACCAGCCAGCCGAAGACCAGGGAAAGAATTGCTCCGGCTGCGCCGAGCCCGGTTAGAACTGCCCGCCGCCCCAGAAGATCCGATAAATGCCCCATGGTGGATGAGGCGACGGCGCCGACAATATGCATGGCGGCCACGCTATAGGCGGCAAGTTCT
>CAZOEH010000309.1:2648-4200 GCA_964578785.1 uncultured Desulfonema sp.
GCGGACTGGATTGAGGCTGCGCCGGATAAAGCAAGACTTGCAGCGAGAAAAGCTGGAGTCCATGCCCACATGCCGAGCAGCTCCCAGCAATGAAAAGTGTAACCTGCCATCAGGGACCGGACATTCCGTTCGTTCCTCAGAACAGCCATGAAGTGTAATCCGTTGCTGCGGTCGTGAATGATATTCGGCGTATGCCTGAGAGTGATCCATAATATCAGAGCCCCAACGGACGGCAGAATGCCGGTGCCGATGAAGGCGAGCACTTGGCCTCCCATCGCGACAAGGATTCCCGAAACGGCAAGGGAGCATGCATAACCCAGCGATGTGCTGGCGATAAACCAGCCGACCGCGCCGCCGCGGCAAGAGACCGGAAACCGCTCGGCCATTAAAACTATGCCTGGAGTATAGATACCGCCCTGGGCGATGCCAAGCAAAGAATAGAGAAGCAATGTGGTCAGATAGTCGCGCGCAAAGAAACCGAACACGAGGGCGGTGATCATGCTGGTGATCGTTGACAGCAGGAATATCCGGCGGGCGCCGAAATGATCCGACAGCCAGGATGCGACGGCAAGCGACACCGCGTAACCGATCATGAACCCGGACGCAATTGAACCGGCCTGAGTTGCCGACATCCCCCATTCGCTCTTTAAGATCGGCAGACAGGCGGCATAAACCATGTAATTCATATACATGAATATCCGGCCAAGGCAGATTGCCATCAGCCAGCCGTCACGCCATAGTGGTTTCTTCATCTCCGGGGCATTTCCTTTCAGGCCGGTTTAAATCCACGTGCAATAAAACAAATGATCCATAATTATTATTTTGGAGCCGGTGCTAATTATTTATTGATTTCCGTTGTAACAATCAATATCCTTAATCCATTGTAAATTCAATTGTTTTTTCCGTGTGTCCTCGCAAAATTCAGGTCTTGATATAGCATGAGTATCGTGCTATTATATTGGCATGATTCAGTCCTTCAAGAATACGGGAACAGAAAATATTTTCAACGGCAAAAATACCAAAGAAGCTCGAAAAACTTGCCCGACTTCGTTATGGAAAATTGCTGCCCGAAAACTTGACCAAGTTGACTCTGTTACCACTCTGCATGATTTGAAGATACCTCCGGGAAATAAACTTGAAGCGTTGTCGGGTGACAGAAAAGGGCAATACAGTATTCGTATCAATGACCAATATCGTATTTGTTTTATTTGGACTGATTCAGGACCAGACCAAGTTGAAATTGCTGATTACCATTAGACATATAAACAGGAGATAACATATGGTTCGCATTCCCACAAGCCGCACTCCAACTCATCCGGGCGAAATGCTTTTAGAAGAGTTTCTTAATCCAATGGGTCTTACCCAGAGAGATCTGGCAGATAATATTCGTGTGCCTTACCAGCGCGTCAACGACATTGTGAATGGACGCAGAGGAATAACCCCGAGCACAGCTCTGCGTCTGGCAAAATTTTTCAATATGTCTGCCGATTTCTGGATGAATTTACAGTTGCGATGGGACTTGTATTTTGCTCAACAGAATGAACTCAATGTA
>CAZOEH010000310.1:0-4192 GCA_964578785.1 uncultured Desulfonema sp.
TATGTTGAGTTGAATCTCTTCGTCCGCCTGTCTGCGTTCCTGAATGCTCCGCTCCATAACATCAAGGCCCTTCCGAAGCCCTTCAATCTCAAGGAGAAGCTGCTGCTTTGTTTTGGATTTCATTGTAACCATGATTTTCTCACCGTATGTCTTGGGTTCGTGCATATCAGACCTGCTTCAAACCTCATTCATTAGGAATTTCATCAAATAATAACTCTATGAACGGAGATAAATAAAAGCTTGAAGCCGGAAAAACTGTATCCCAAAAATATAGATCAAATTGAACGAGGCAGATAGTATAATGTTTACTTTTATTGAAATAACGAAATTATGTCAATAATTTTATGGGTATATCCAATTGAAGCGGTTTCAAAAAAGGGTTCGCTGAACCGAAACAGCTCGCTAAGACCACTTATTACGGCTGGGTTAGCGAGCGAATTAAAAACAGATACTATTCCCTGCGGTCGAGGATTTCCCGCCGCTTGCAGCTGGAAGCTTAAATCAAGCTCTTTTACCCCTGGAAAGTTCAATATAGCCCAAAACAATGGGCTATGTTTATCCTGTTTTATATCATCAATAAATTGTTTATGCCTACCCCATCTCACCGTCAAAAAGAAAATGTTTGTAATTACAATTATTAATATATATAAAAAGAGCTGTTTATATAGAAAAATAAAGCGGATATCTGGATTGCAATTCCTGTTGAGGATAGAATATTGGCGCTCAACACACTTCAGGGATTTATTCTTCAAATACAGCAAGACAATATATTTCGAGTTTGAAGCTAATTGGAAAAGAGAACGAATAATTCTTATACTATGAAACGATCAATTATAAAAAGTACAGGCAGGTATGTACCCGATAGACATGTCACAAACGAAGAGTTAGCCGGATCGATAGACACTTCAAATGAATGGATTGTGCAACGCACAGGTATCGAAGCCAGATACTGGGTCAGGGAAGGTGAGGATGTCGGGACATCGGATCTTGCATATGAGGCTTCAATTATAGCATTGGAAAGAGCGGGTTGGAATCCGGAGAACCTGGATTTAATTGTATTTGCAACTATGACACCCGACGTGAACGTGCCGGGTTCGGGCGTATTTCTGCAAAACCGGTTGGGTGAGAAAAACATACCTGCTCTCGATATCCGTCAGCAATGCACCGGGTTTCTGCATGGACTGGAGATCTGTGATGCATATATCAAAAGCGGAATAGCACAGAAGATCCTTCTGGTAGGGGCTGAGGTCCAAAGCCGTTATATAGAATTAACAACCGAAAATCGTGATACAGCGGTGATATTTGCTGACGGTGCCGGTGCTGTTTGTATTGAAGCTGTTGAAACAAGTGACGAAGTTGGAATCATAGCATCGATTCTCCATGCTGATGGAAAATATTCAGGAGCATTGCGTGTCGGATTACCTGCTCGAAAATCCGGACAGGCAATCAGTCCAACAGTAATAAAAAACAAAGAGCATTTCCCTTATATGGATGGGAAGGCCGTATTCAAACTGGCTGTGACCCTCCTGCCAAAGGTTACAGAGGAGCTGCTGGCAAAAGCAAACATGAAAATTGAAGACCTGGATATGATTATTCCCCATCAGGCAAATTTGAGAATAAACGAAGCTTTCAGGGAACGAATGAATATCCCGGAAGAAAAAATTTATAACAATATTCAAAGATATGGGAATACAACTGCGGCAACCCTTCCCATCGCACTTGATGAACTTATGGAAAAAAACATGCTGAAACCAAAGGACACCGTGATGTTCATCGGCTTAGGAGCCGGATTGACCTGGGGTGGTGTGATTTATAGGTTACTATAGCCGCTTTTCCTAAAGATGGCCCTCTCAGAAGCGGATTATCTTTTTCTGAGTTTGCCCGCGCCGACCATAATAAAGAAAATCAATGACGCAAATGTGACGATCGTGGCGCCCGACGCGAGATCCGCATAATATGAAATAATCAATCCGCCGGTTGCCGATATCACTGCAACTGCGATTGAGATCGCAATCATCGGAACGTAGCGGACGGTAACCTGGGAAGCGGCCGCGCCGGGAATAACGAGAAGCGCCGACACAAGCACGATTCCGACTATTTTTATGCTGATTACAATAGACACGGCAAGGACCGTCAGAAAAAAATGATCGAGGAATACAACCGGCATCCCGCTCACCAATGCGACTTCGCTGTCAAAGGCGGTAAAAAGAAGTTCCTTGAAAAAGATATAGCATGAAAAAAGAACAACCGCCCCGAGAACGGTTACTACGAGAAGGTCAGTACCGGTTATCGCGAGAATGTTTCCGAACAGGTATCCGAACAGATCCGTGTTATATTTATCCGAAAGGCCGATGAATATGACTCCGAGCGCCATGGCAAGAGCAAAAAAAATGCCGATTGCGGTATCCGTGCTCAGCCTCTCCTGCCGCCCGACATAACCTATCGCGTTCGCTACGATTACCGCAAAGAAAAGCGCCGTCAGTGTCGGCGAGATCCCTAAAAGCGCTCCCAGCGCAACTCCCCCGAAAGCCGAATGGGATACACCGACCCCTATGAATGAATACCGCCGGAGCACAACAAAAAATGAGACTACGGCAAGGACCACGCCGAGGACGATTCCGGCGAGAAATGCATTCCGCATAAATTCAAATTGAAGCATTTCAATCATTGTTATGCCTCTTGCTGCACGTGGCGCATCTTGAGTCATGAACCATTATCTTCAGATCTTTCCCGAATACCTTTTCCATTATTTCAGGCGAAAAGCACGCTTCCGGCCCCCCGTGATAATGAACCTCGGTATTAAGGCAGGCAACCCTGTCCGCATGAGACGTAATGACGCCGATATCATGTGAAACCATTATAACGGAAAGACTCTCCACATCCCTCAAATTCGCCAGCAGGATATAAAAATCCTCCTGCGCAACGCTGTCGACTCCGGTTGAAGGCTCGTCCAGCAGTAAAAGTCTCGGTTTTGAGGCAAGCGCTCTTGCTATATGGATTCTCTGCTGCTGCCCGCCGGACAGAGATCCGAACGGATGGCCGGCATGCTCCGTCATATTGACGCGTTCTAGCATCTCCATCGCCGTTTTCTTCTCTTTGAGCCCCGGTCTCCTGAAAAGGCCTGTCCGGTTATAAAGCCCCATGAGCACAACATCCAGCGCGGAAACCGGAAACGCTCTTTCCGCATGCGATATCTGGGGAAGATATCCGGCCTCAAGCCTTGCGGCTCTTCCGGGTTTCATCCCGAACAGGGTAACACTTCCCCTGTCTGGCCGGACAAGCCCTAAGATTACCTTCAGCAACGTGGATTTACCGGCTCCGTTGGGACCTACTATTCCGAGAATCTCTCCTGCCCGGCAATCCAGAAAAATGGATTTTAAAACCCACTTTCCGTCATACCCGACCCATACATCAGTGAGTTCGGCAATAACAGGTTTTTCCGAAATAGTTCTCTCCATGATCAGAGCATCGCCTCCTGAAGAACCGCAAGGTTATACTTCATAAGATCGATATAATTTCCGCGATCCTTTATCCCCGGCCCTCCCATGGGATCAAGCATGAGCACTTTCACGCCGGCCTCTTTCGCTATGACCTCAGCGACTTTGGGATTGAGCTGAGGTTCCGCGAATACGGCCTTTACGCCATGTTTTTTAATACTGCCGACAATCTTTTTTATATCGCGAGGTGTGGGGCTTTTTCCAGGAACCGATTCAATCACGCCCACGCTTTCGAGGCCGTACCGCCTCGCGAAATAATCCCATGCGGGGTGAAAGGCCACGTATTTTTTTATTTTAAACTTCCCTGTCTCTTTATATATCGCCTGGTCAAGCCTGTCCAGTTCGGCCATATATTTATTCCCTCTCTCTTCATAGTAGAGGGCGTGCCCTTTATCAACCGAGACAAGGGCTGTAACAACTTTTTTCACCATAGACTTTGCGATTTCAACATCGAGCCAGATATGAGGATTGGCAAAAGTATCTTCGGAATGTTCTTTTCCGGCCTTTTCACCATGATGGTGTTCTTCCTCACGGATAAGATCAACCCCGTCCGACAGCACAATCTTCATGAGCCTGCCGTTGGAGCTTTTAACGAATTTTTCATTCCAGTATTCAAGACCGGCCCCGACCATAAAGAATATTCTTGCCGAAGATATTTTCTTTAAAACGCCCGTCTTAATCTCAAATGTGTGGGG
>CAZOEH010000311.1:0-4137 GCA_964578785.1 uncultured Desulfonema sp.
GCTGATAAAGCCAAAGCGCTTGTCAAAGCCCTGCATGAAGAAGCCAAAGTTGTTTGATCAATTTATTATAAGGAGATTGATATGTCTTGCGGAGTACTTGCAATAGCGGAACAGGTAAATGGTATTTTCAGGAAGGTTACTTACGAAGCGCTCAGTGAAGGAAGGCGTATTGCTGACGGCCTTGGATGCGCTCTTTCAGTTGCCGTTATAGGCTCAGGCATAAAAAGCAATTCCGAGTCATTGGGAAAATACGGGGCAGACAGGATACTGGTTGCCGACGACGCCGTGCTAGAAGAATACATGACCGATGCTTACACGAATGTAGTAGCTGGGATCGTAGCCAAAGAAAAACCTAGCGTAATTATATTGGGAGCGTCCTCCCGCGGAAGAGATCTTGCGGCAAGTCTGTCCGCCAGACTCGACGCTCCTCTTGCAATGGATTGTATTGCCGTCAGACTTGACACAGGAAATGTTATTGTGACAAGGCCAATGTACGGCGGAAAAATCCTTGCCGAAATCATGCTTGAAGGGGAACCACGAATAATTGGAATTCGTCCCAATTCCATGAAGATCGCGGAATCGCAAAAAGCAGGAGCAGTTGAAGTCATTGCTGCCGACAAAGGCGGTACCGCCCTAAAATTTATAGAAAAAAAACTTGATACGGGCAAAGTTGAATTGACCGAAGCGGATGTGGTTGTGTCTGGAGGAAGAGGAATGGGGGGACCCGATTATTCAACAATAGAAAAACTTGCCGGGCTTCTGGGAGGAGCCGTCGGAGCTTCCAGGTCTGCTGTTGATGAAGGATGGAGGTCTCACTCGGATCAGGTCGGGCAAACCGGCAAAGTCGTTTCTCCGAATCTTTACATTGCCTGCGGGATATCAGGAGCAATACAGCACCTTGCAGGGATGTCCTCATCAAAAGTGATTGTGGCGATTAACAAGGATTCTGAGGCGCCTATATTTGCAAAGGCAGACTATGGAATTGCCGGAGATTTATTTGAAGTTGTTCCTTTGATTGCTGAAGAGATTAAAAAAGTCAAGGGTATGTAGCAAATTGTTTTTTCCCGGGCCGCCTATGCTAATTAAGGCGGCCTCATCTTTTTTACAGCGGATAAATAAACCGGTTTTTATATGCCACGTCACAAAAAAAATGTGTATCTCGAAAGTTTAGGGTGCGCGCGAAATCTGGTGGACAGTGAATTGATGCTGGGAAGGCTTGCAACTGCCGGATGGAATATTATTCAGGATCCTGCAAGAGCCCATACGATCATTGTTAACACATGCAGTTTTATCGAATCCGCTATAGAGGAATCTATCGATACGATTCTCGATTTTGCCGCTTACAAACAGAATGGTCCGTGTCGCAGACTGATTGTTACAGGTTGTCTACCCGAGCGTTTCAGGGAAAAAATAGTAAAGACCCTCCCCGAAGTGGATTATTTTATCGGCACGGGCGCCTTTGATAAAATTGTGCAGGCTGTCGAAGGAGTTCCCATGGCGTCAGGCTGCCTTTTACCAGATCCAAACCTGACTGTTTTAAATGAACCAAATATCCATAGAATAAGAACCGTTCTGCATACAGCGTATATAAAAGTTGCGGAAGGATGCAGCCGGCATTGCAGCTATTGTGTTATTCCCAGACTGCGTGGAAAACAACGTAGCCGCCTTCCTGAGGATATAGTTTTGGAAGCGAAGTTATTAATTGAATCCGGAGTGAAGGAACTGATTCTTGTGGCCCAGGACACAACCTCTTATGGAAAAGATCTGAAGAGTTCCGCCGGCCTCGGGAGGCTTCTTGAAAAAATCTCCAAAATATCGAATGATATATGGATAAGAATTCTTTACTCGCATCCTGAAAGCATCGATGATAATATCATTAAAACCATTGCATCAGGCCGCAATATATGTTCCTACTTCGATATCCCGGTTCAGCACTCAAGCCGCCCGGTTCTTAATAGAATGGGACGAAATTATAATCAAAAAGACCTGTTAAACCTTTTTGATAAAGTTAGATCTGCAGCGCCCGATTCATCACTCCGGACAACCGTCATTACAGGTTTTCCGGGTGAAACGGATAAGGACTTCAAAGAGCTGTTCTCTTTCATAGAAAAAGTTAAATTTGATCATCTCGGAGTTTTTACTTATTCAGACTCCAAAGACATTCCATCCCATAAGCTTCCGGACAGGGTTCCTAAAAATATCGCTAAAAAAAGACGCGACAGGATCATGTCCCGCCAGAGGGAAATATCTCTCGAAAATAACAGGAAACATATAGGAAAGGTTTTTGACGTTCTCATTGAGGAGTCGCCTGAAAAAAATCTTTGTATTGGACGAACAAAATACCAGTCTCCTGATGTTGACGGCATTGTCTATGTTACAGGTGACTTTAAAGAAGGCTCCTTTGCCAGAGTAAAAATCTCAGATGCCCTGGAATATGATCTTATTGGAGAAGCTGCATGAGAAACTTGAAGCGTGAAATTCTTTCTATGGTCGAAAAAGATCTTAAAGAGATTGAAATTGCGCTTACAGATAATTTAAACCCGTATCTGGATCTTGTTTCTGATGTTGCGGGACATATTCTTTTTGCCGGAGGAAAAAGGCTGAGACCTCTTCTGATGGTGCTTTCGGCAAGAATTTGCGGCTATAAAGGAGGCTATGACAAGGTTTTTTCAACAATATTTGAATACCTTCATGCCGCAACTCTTTTGCATGACGACCTTGTTGACGGAGCCACTACAAGAAGAGGAAAGCCTGTTGCAAATTCAATATGGGGAAATTCGACAGCGGTTCTGGTCGGTGATTTTCTCCTTGCGCGGGGCTTATCTATTGCCGCTGCCACCGGAAAACCTAAAGTTATTAAGATAATAGCAGGAATTACAGAGAACATGTCCCAGGGAGAAATCCACCAACTTACCAGGAAAGGAGCGCTGGACCTTCCTGAAGAAGAGTATATGGAGGTAATACGGCGCAAAACAGCCGTTTTATTCGAGGGCGCCTGCAGGATAAGTGCCTGTATATCAAATGCTTCAAAAAGAGAAGAAAGAGCCGTTTCCGGATATGGATATAACATGGGCATGGCGTTTCAGATGGCAGATGACCTTCTGGACTATACTCTTGATACCAGAGCTCTCGGAAAAGAGGTGGGTGCTGATTTAAAAGAAGGAAAGATGACACTTCCGGTAATATATGCCCTTAAAGAAGCGGATCGGAATGACCGGCTCAGGATGGAAGCTATAATAAAAAATACGAATTTTTCGGTTCGCGATTTCAAATTGCTTATAAAGCTTCTTGAAAAATACGGAGGAATTGCATACACAAAAGAGCGTGCAAAGAATCATGTTGAAAATGCAAAAAAAACTCTTCTTGTATTCAAACCTTCAAAAACAAGGAGAATACTTGAATATATAGCCGATTACGCTCTTTCAAGAAAAACATAGACCTGTTTTACAAATTGCCCGGCTTATGCAAATGAAGATAAACATTCCAAACATATTAACGATTATCAGAATCCTGCTGGTTCCACTTTTTGTTATTGCCCTTATAAAGGATCTCTTCTTTTCCGCACTCCTTCTTTTTACGGTTGCAGGTGTAAGCGACGGTCTTGACGGACTCATTGCAAGATATTTCAACCAGCGCACCGTACTCGGGGCCTATCTTGACCCGATAGCCGACAAACTCCTTATTATTTCCGCATTTGTGAGCCTTGCGGTTTTAAAAATTATTCCAGGATGGCTAACGGTTATCGTAATAAGCCGTGATGTGCTCATACTTCTCGGGATAGCCGTTTTTTCCATAAATGATATAACTGTTGACATCAAACCGAGCTTTGTCAGCAAATGCACGACTGTAGCTCAGATTTCAACCGTTATATTTATTCTTTTAAACCCGGAGATTTCGGGTGCGGCATTGATTAAGAACAACCTTTATTGGCTGTCAGCAGGTCTCTCGATACTTTCCGGCTTTCACTATATTTATATAGGCATGAACATTCTTCAGTCGGCTTTATTAAACAATCAGAAACAGAAATAAAGAGTTCATTTCCCTTGACATGAAAATTCAGAGGTGTTAATTTTTTTTAAGTAAAGGCGCGTAGCTCAGGGGGAGAGCGCTACCCTGACACGGTAGAAGTCGTTGGTT
>CAZOEH010000312.1:0-4122 GCA_964578785.1 uncultured Desulfonema sp.
CTTTCACACGGCTTCAGCAGGGGTTCTGCCATATTTGAGATCTTCGGCACCCATGCAGGCCCAACCGGCACAGTTGCTTTCAGAATGGACCAGCACCTCAACCGGCTGATGAGAAGCGCCGAACTGCTGGGTATGCAAACAGGTTACTCAACCCGGCAGATCGCGGATGCCGTAGCGGAAACGGTAAGGGTCAATAAGATAGGGCGCGGCATAGTAAAAATACTGGCCTATTGGAGCGAGGAGGCGATTATTCAACTTATTCTGAACTCCAAACTGGATGTGGCCGTCTTTGCCGTTCCCGCAAGTGAGGAACTGGGTCTCGATAATGAAACGCCTGTTTCAGCTTGCATCTCCAAATGGCGGAAGCTACATCCCGATACGGTCCCGGTTGAGGCCAAGGCCTGCGCCAACTACCTGAACGGATATCTGGCGCGTAAGGATGCCAATCAACGGGGCTTTAATGTCGGATTTCTGGTGGGGACGGACGGTTTTCTCGCCGAAGGGTCGGTCGAGTCGGTCTTTATGGTAAAAGACGGTCTTCTCAAGACACCGCCTTTGGGAAGGATACTCTCCGGCATTACGCGGCTTTCCATTCTACAGGCCGCGCCAGCAATCGGCATCCGCATTTCCGAAGAGCCGATCCTGCCTGAAGAACTCTTAACAGCCGATGAGATATTTACGTGCAATACGGGAGTCATAATCATGCCGGTGGCTCGCTTTGAAGACCGGACGCTTGAAGCTCCGGGACCTGTCACAAGGAAGCTCATGGATCTGATGAAGGGCATTCTCAATTTTTCCGACAGCCGTTTCAAGGACTGGTTTTCTCCGCTAAATCCCCATACCGCCGGTAATACCGGGAAGGAAATCCGCTTATGAAATTCACTTTTGCGCACAACAACTTTAACGTATTGAATCTGGAAAAAAGCCTCGATTTCTACAAAAAGGCGCTCCAACTGACTGAAGCCAGAAGGCGTGAAGCACCGGATGGGAGTTTTATCCTTGTTTTCTTGAGCGATGGTCAGGTGCCGCACCAGCTCGAATTGACCTGGCTCAGAGACCGGAAGGAGCCTTATAATCTCGGCGATAATGAATTCCATCTGGCCCTTATGGTGGACGATTTTGATGGCGCCCATGCCCTGCATGAAAAAATGGGTTGCATCTGTTATGAGAACAAAGCCATGGGAATATACTTCATCAATGATCCGGACGATTACTGGATCGAAATTGTCCCTAAAAAAAGATGATGCCGGGAGGAGTCCGAAAGGAGGGAATCTATGAGCGATGACGGGAGCGATGACGGCGGAAAGCTGCGAACCGGCCTGCCTGCCAGAAGATTTGGCGGGACAGGTATAGAAGTCTCCATCACCGGCTTGGGCGGAGAGGGTATTCTCAGAACCCACGGAGAGGACGCCGCCGCCCGGACGGTGATTCGGGAAGCAATCGATCAGTCCATTACATACTTCGACTGTGCCCACGCGTACGCGGGAAGCGAGGGCTATTACGGTCTGGTGTGGCCCAATCAGCCGGAGGACCGGGCAAGGATCTTTCAGGCGAGCAAATCGGCAGAGCGGACCAGGCGCGGAGCCCTTGCGGAACTCGATCAGACCCTGCGGAGAATGGGCATCGACCATCTGGATCTCTGGCAGATACATGATTTGAGGACCGAGGAGGATTTAAGGATTATCTCGGGGCCCGGAGGCGCGCTGGAGGCCTTCCTGGAAGCCAGAACGAGCGGCAAGACCCGGTTCATCGGAGTTACCGGACATCACGATCCGGCCATCCTGACCAGGGCCATCCGGGAATGGCCGGTCGATTCCGTCCTGATGCCCATAAATCCGGTTGAGGCGGCCCTGGGCGGATTCATGGATATGGCCCTCAATGCCGCTATTGAAAAAAATATCGCCGTAATCGGCATGAAGATCCTTGGCGCCTCCCACTACATTGCCCCTGAGGCGGGTATGACCCCCGAGGTGCTGATCCGCTTCGCTCTGTCTCAACCCATCACGGTTGTCATCGTCGGCTGCTCCAGTGTGCATCATGTCCGAACGCTCGCCGGAGCGGGCCGGAATTTCAGTCCTCTAAGCAAGCGGGAAGAAAAGGCTATCGTTGATTTTTATCGTCCTCAGGCGAGGCGGCTGGCTTATTACAGAGGTGTGCTTTGAACACGCCGATGAACCATAGAAAATTCATTGACAAGCCGTACGCAATGTGATTTTTACTCTGCATTACGACAGTCCCATCAGGATATTTAAGCGACCTGTTTGACGATTTACATGGATGTAATTCAAATTTCAGGGGCGTGAAAATGGCAAACAACAGTACAACACTGCCAAACTCCATCAGATCCGGCATCTCTTTACTTCTCACTTGCTCGAACTCAATTGCGATAGATTAACGATAGCTGTTCCCCGGCCATAGTTACATCAAAATGAAGATTATCTATACTCAAACAACTGCGTCTTATGCTGATCAATCTAAACATTGTTAGATGTCTGGCAAGAAGAGGAGCTAAGATGAGAAATTGGGCGTGCGCGCACCGGTCTATTTCAGTTTTCCTGTTGTTATTCTTGGGCGCATTCTTCCTCTCGACTTGCGCCCAGATTGATTATGTGCCACCACACCCTATGGCATTATCACCGCCACGGTCTGAATTCATAGATGAACGCACGGCCGCGTACAAAGACCAATCTGTTTCTGCGCCACAGTCTAAACCCATAAGCGAATATTCGGAATTTGCTCTTGCACCAAGGATAGATATCACAGATGAACGCACGACCGCGTACATAGACCAATCTGTCTCCGCACAACAGCCTAAATCCATAGACGAATGTTCGGAAGTTGCCCTTGCACCACGGCCTAAACCCATTGGTGCATGGTCGGTATTCGCCCTTGTTGCGCCACAGCCTGAATTCACAGATGAACGCAAGCCCGAAGCCAAACCTCAATCTGCCCCTGCACCTGAATCTTCTGAGCCGGTACATAAGATTGCGATCTCAAAATCAATCAAGGCAAAGAAATATTATATGGCTGAGAAATATAATGAATATAAAGTCGTGTTAGGTGCTGACCCTGTCATAAAAATACCTGGACCACCTGGTAAACTCAGAGTGTGGATTGGAATGCATGACTATAAACCAAATTTTTCTGAGGATATAAAACAAGCAACTGATACACTTCCGGCCATAGGTACCATAGCTAAGATTACACCATTTGCTCCGGCATTCAGAGTGGACCCCAAAGAAAGCGTCTGCATCCGAATACATCCTACCGGCTCTGAAGTTGGTTTTACATTAACACCGATAGAAGAGGGAATCTTTTATGTGGGTGCAGATGTGAACTTGTATAATTCTGATAATTGTAGTGGACCGCCAGTTCCCAAAGGAACGACTACGCTTCAAGTTCAGGTTGTCGTAGATCATGTTAAGGAGAGAAAAGAGCATGCTAAGAAATTCCGGGAGGTTTTCTGGGAAAAGTTGTTGAAGTTTTGGGGTGAACTTCTTGTACTTTGTTCCGCAGTGATATTATTTCTTATAAGAAAGCGGCTTAAGAAATGGATTGGTTTCGGAAAAGATAACTAAGTTTTTTAAGCTGGCGAGCATATATATGGGTGTGCCGGTTAAAACCGGCAAGAAGTCCCCAAAGCAGGTATTCGTTGAGCCGGAGAAGAAAAGAAGGATAAATAAATCATCAGGGAGGAAATGGATATGGATACCGAGTTTCATTATTACATGACGGGAATAGTCGCAAACGCTGCGGGCTTCAGCGAGGAGGAAGCAAAGATCATCGCAACGGCGTCGGAATATGTGGATGAGAACGACGTATGTCTGAACATCGAAGACCGGTCAAACGGCAACGTGTATCAAAACTATATTTCCCAGACGATGAACATTCTGAATCCCAAACGCAAACTGATGCGGATATACCCGGTATTTCACTTTGTGCCCGGCGAGCCGATGTGCGAAAGCGCCTGCCGGTGTGACGGCAAGATGCATTTATTGAATACCACGCCCGGCAATGAAATCGCCGATAAGCTGTTTGACCTGGCCTTCAAGTCTTCTGAGGATACACGGCTCTACCGCATCGGGATCGCAACACATGCGTACGCGGACACATGGGCTCATC
>CAZOEH010000313.1:0-1455 GCA_964578785.1 uncultured Desulfonema sp.
CGTAATAAATTCATACAGATCATCCCTAAAATGCCTTGTTCAGGAAAAGGAAAGTGTTGTAATCAAGGCCAGACAAAAGTATCCGGATATATCTTATGATGTGAACGGCTATTATGATACATTGCAGTTTGAATTTACTGATAATCTCAAAAATGCTCTTAAATATTATCTGTCGGCGGCAGAAGAACTTAATTTGTTACAAAAAGTGGAATCGCTGAATTTCTTTTATGATGAATAGGTTAATAGACTGTAGGTATTTAGGCTGTAAGAGGAAATCGTGCGTGACACACTAAGCTTAAAGCTTTTGAACTGGCGGATGAACTTGCTATTTTGATTTATAAAGCAACAAACAGATTTCCAAAGCATGAGATATACGGCCTTACTTCACAATTGAGGCGAGCAGCAATTTCGGTTCCATCTAATATTGTTGAAGGTTGTGCTCGTGAGAGTCAGGCCGAATATGTTCGCTTTCTTGAGATCGCATTCGGATCTTTAAGAGAATTGCATTACCAGTGTAGCCTGTCGGTGTGTTTGGGATATATCGAGAATGACTTTCCCCTAATCGAATCAAAAATCCAAGAAACTGAAAAAGTTCTGGGAGCACTGATACGGTCCATGCGCTAATGCTAACAGCCTTCAGCCTACAGCCTTAATAACCTGAGGTATTTACACAAATGAAACAATCGGCAGACAAAAAGCTTAAACAAAAGATATACGACGGCAGGAGGATCTCTCCGGAGGAAGCTCTTGCCCTTTTTAAATGGGACCTGATTGAGCTGGGTGAAGCCGGCGACATGAGGCGAAAACTTATTTTCCCGAAAGAGGAGGTCGGATTTATTATCGACCGGATAATCAATTTTACAAATATCTGTGAAGCTGCATGTAATTTCTGCGCCTACCATGCGAGAGCCAATCTGATTAAACCTTTTGAGCTCACACAGGATGAGATTTTTGCAAAGATCAGCGGGCTTGTTTCAGCAGGCGGAACCCAGGTAATGCTCCAGGGTGGGCTCCACCCGGATTACACCCTTGATACTTACGTCAGCATGGTAAGAAATGTAAAAAAGCGCTTTCCTCAAATATACCTTCATTCATTTTCTCCCTGCGAAATCGCCCACGCGGCAAAAAAAAGCTCCGCCTCCATCGATGAAGCGATAATTAGACTTAAAAATGCCGGACTTGATTCGGTGCCCGGAGCCTCCGATTTGCTGGTTGACAGAATACGCAAAAATGTAAGCCCGAGAAAGATTGGTAAAGACCTCTGGTGTGAAGTAATGTACGCGCTTCATCGCCATGGGATGAAATCTTCGGCAACCATGACCTACGGCCTGGGGGAAACGGATGCTGAAAGGATTGAACATCTGAACGTAGTCCGCAATATCCAAGACAAAACCGGAATTTTACGGGCGTTTATCTCATGGTCTTTTTCTCCGGCCCGCACCGGACTTAAAGAAA
>CAZOEH010000313.1:1482-4114 GCA_964578785.1 uncultured Desulfonema sp.
TGATTATCTTAAAATAGTTGCAATCGCCCGGATATTTTTAGACAACATCACTTATATCCAGGCCGGGTGGCTCACCGAAGGTTTGAAGCTTGCTCAACTTGCGCTCACAATGGGGGCAAACGACATGGGCGGAGTTCTGATGGAAGAAACGGTAGTAAAAGCAACCGGCATTGAGACAACAGCAGGTATTGACGAGTTTATCGACATAATAACAAACGCCGGTAAAAAGCCTGTACTGAGAGATTCGGAATATAAAGTTTTGAGAAAATATTAGAATCACCCCAAAAAACCGGTGATTCTATAAGGGTTCCAGGATTCGTAACTATTCAGGAACCGGTAGCCAGAATTCAGGAGTCAGAATGAAAAGAAAGCTTTTTCCCAGGATTTTCTAGACCGCAAGATTCTCTTGAATAATGCCGGAACTATTTAATCCTGGCGAAAGGTCTTGGTTGTAGTGATACTTTTGAGTTAATGTCTCAACTTGAAGAAGCCTGTAAGAAGTTTACGGCATACGCTGCTTCTATTCCGGATTCTGGATTCCGGCTCCTGAATTCTGACTCCTGAGTCATTACCAGGATTCAAGGGTTCAAGTAACACAGAGTAAAGCAAGTGCCCGATGCTGAATAATTATAATACTTAGAGAAATAAATGACGGATTTTTCAATAGCTTTTTCACCCTGTCCTAACGACACCTTTATATTTCATGCCATGCTTCACCATTGCATAGATACGGGCGGTTACACTTTTTCCCGGCATATCGATGATGTTGAAGCACTTAATACCGATGCTTTTAATAGGAAATATCAGATCACCAAACTCTCTTTTTATGCGTATCTTCTTTTAAAAGACGAATATGAGCTTCTTGATTCCGGTTCCGCGCTCGGCTTCGGATGCGGCCCTCTTCTTGTAATACAAAAAGGGAAGCGGTTTTCAGCCGATTCGAGGATCGCGGTTCCCGGCAATTATACAACCGCTTTTCTTCTCCTGAAGCTCTGGAATCCGGAAATCAGAAATATCGTCGTAACCCGATTTGACCGTATACTTCCGGGAGTTCAAAGCGGCGAGTACGATGCCGGTCTTATCATTCATGAAGGAAGATTTATCTATCCCGAATATGGTTGCACAAAGGTCATAGACCTTGGGGAATGGTGGGATAAGGAAACAAATCTTCCCATTCCGCTCGGATGTATTGCGATAAGAAAAGATCCGGAGACAATCATTCACAAAAAAGAAGTTGAACTGCTAATCAAAAATTCGGTAATTTATGCAAAAAATAACAGAAATGCTTCACGCTCTTTTGTGGAAAAACATGCGCAGGAATTAAACGAGAAAGTGATAGACGGTCATATTGATTTGTATGTAAATGATTTTACCGTATCATTGGGTAATACTGGGCAAAAAGCTATTCAAACTCTGGAGGAGATGGCAAGGTGGAAAAAGATCATATAACCTGCCTTATCATGGCCACTCTTCTTGAAGCTAAGCCGTTTATCGGCGGGTTTTCATTGATAAAGACAGACTCCAAACCCTTTCCTCTGTTCAGGAATAAAAAGCATATTCTCATTATATCAGGGATAGGGAAGGCAAATGCGGCAATGGCATGCGCCTATTCCTGTTTAAAATTCGGCCCTGTTTGCATTGTAAACCTCGGCGCGGCAGGCGCGACAGGCGACGGATATACTCTTGGCGAGTCATTGCATATTAAAAAGGCCTTTGAGTATGACAGGCCTCAGTTTAAAACAAAATATCCCCACAAACACATGCCGGACGTCTTAGAAGGTTTTTCTTATGCAACAATCGCAACCCTCGACCGGCCGGTAACAGATCCTGACGAAAGGCATAAAATTTCAAAAACTGCCGATCTCATCGATATGGAAAGCGCATCCATCATTCAGGCGTGCAGAAAATTCAAAACCAAATGTTTTATCTTTAAATTCGTCAGTGACACGCCTGAACACACAAGGGATAACGATATAGTTGAAAATATAAAGAAATACAGAAACACATTTTTCAGCTTTTTCAGGGAATCAGTACTGATGAAACTATAAGTCTATAACCTCATCAGCCGTCCGGCTGTTTCAATCACTCATTCACCAACATAATTTATGTGTGTTACTGACACTCAATAAATATTTATTGACGGATCTATGATTAGCCCATATATTTGGGCCTGATTTTAGGTACCATTCATAGGCCATATATGAGGTGCAATTATGCAGGTAAAATTCAGTATTCATGAAGATCAGGCTGTCTTTTTAAGTAGTTATAAAGAGCACGGATTTAAAGACAAAAGTTCAATGATGCGTGAAGCTCTTAATCTCCTTAGGAAAGAGCTTGAGTCGAATAAATTGCGGCAATCCGCCGATTTATATGCCGAGATCTATAGCGAGGATGCCGAACTCAAGGTATTGACTGATGCGGCCGTAAAGGAATGGCCTGAATGATTACTATAAAACGAGGCATGATAATCGATATAAATCTGGATCCTGTTCAGGGTTCTGAAACAGGCAAAGTGCGGTCATGGGTAGTGGTAACCAACGATATTTACAATGCGCGGGTTCCGGTTATACAGGTTGTGCCGCTAACGGCATGGAGCGAGAAAAAGTCGCAAATTCAAACCAACGTAGCTGTT
>CAZOEH010000314.1:0-4109 GCA_964578785.1 uncultured Desulfonema sp.
CTTCAAAAACATCCGCAAGCTCCGGCCCGGTCATATCCTGACGGTTTGCGACGGCGTGCTTAAGGAAGAAAAATTCTGGGATATCGCTCCCGGGATATCTGCCGTCACACCGGATGTCCGTAGTTTTGAAGAGACGAAGAGAATTCTGTTCAGTACCATAGAGGATGCCGTCAGGAGCCAGATGGCAGCTGATGTTCCCCTCGGGGCGTTCTTAAGCGGCGGCATAGACTCAAGCGTTGTTGTGGGGCTCATGGCGCGCAATTCCTCCCGGCCGGTTAAAACATATGCCATCGGCTTTAAGGATATGCCGATGTATGATGAAAGCGCCTACGCACGCGAAGTAGCCGCATTTCATAAGACTGAACACCATGAAATCATGCTCAATTCAAGGGAGATCATCGATACGATTCCCGCTGTCCTTGAATCCCTCGATGAACCGTTCGGTGATTCCTCATCTGTTCCCACCTATGCGGTCGCCCGCGAGACAGCCCGGGACGTTACCGTAGCCCTTTCCGGCGATGGCGGCGATAACTCTTTGCCGGCTACCGAATGTACAAGGGCGAGGCATTGTACCGCCGTTATGCCCTGATTCCCCGGTTCCTCCGGGCAGGACTTATTGAGCCTGTCGTCAGCTTACTCCCCGATTCACGTGATAACAGATACGGAGAACTTATACGCAGGATCAAAAAATTCCTGCGCGGGTCAAAGGAGACATTCGAGGAGCGATTTTTTTCATGGAATGAACTCTTCAGCCGTGAAAGCAAAAAGGCTCTGTTGGCCGGCAGCTGCGGGACAGGCCGTCTGCAGGCAGAGGAATTGATAGCCGCCGCTCTGAACCGCTTGCAGACCGATCCCGTCAACCGGATGCTTTACGCCGATCTCAAGATATCTCTGCCTGCGGATATGCTCTACAAGGTTGATAAAATGAGCATGCGCCATTCCCTGGAGGTGCGTGTTCCTCTGCTCGATCACCGGGTCTGCGAACTGGCATTCAGTATCGGGGGTGAATGGAAGATCAGACGCGGACGCAGCAAATACGTCTTCATAGAAACGTTTAAAGAAATACTTCCGAAGTCCCTGCACAACAGGCCTAAATGGGGTTTTGAGATGCCGCTCAGCATGTGGCTTAAATCGGATCTGCGGTACCTTATAGAAGAAAATCTCTCGCGGGAAAGGATCACCCGCGAGGGTTTTTTCCATTACCCCGCTGTGAAAAAGCTCGTAGATAACCTCATGTCAAATCGTTCCGACACTTCCTGGCAAATATGGAATCTGATCGTATTCCAGGTCTGGTACTCGCATTATGGAAAAGATTAAAGTCATTCATATCATTACCCGTCTGGACAAGGGGGGCTCTGCCGAGAATACCCTTTTAACTGCCGAAGGTCTTGATAAGAAACTATATGACGTCCTTCTGGTTAAAGGACTTTCCATTGAATCAGGCATGACGGAAGATGAAGCCGTGGCAGTGGAAAAAAGCATAAGAGCTGCTGAAAGAGAGGGAGTCAGGATTCTGACTGTTCCCGGCCTTATGAGAAAGATAGCTCCTTTTTCTGATTTTAAAGCCTTTATTGAACTGATCAAAATACTGCGGCATGAGAGACCCCATATCGTCCATACCCACACTTCCAAGGCCGGAATACTGGGAAGATGGGCGGCTTTTTTTGCCGGAGTTCCAATCATTATACATACGCCCCACGGCCACGTATTCTGGGGGTACTTCGGGAGATTTAAAACATCATTGTATGTCATTCTTGAAAAAATCGCGGCTTTCATTACTGATAAAATTATTGCGCTGACGGAGCAGGAAAAAAATGATCATCTTCTCTTCCGCATTGCTCCCATGGATAAGTTCTCGATCGTGCATAGCGGAATAAAGCTGGACGGATTTTCAGATCTGCCGGTTGATCCTGAGGCCATAAAAAGAAAACTGGGGATACCCGGGAAAGGGCTGGTTATCGGCACAGCCGGCAGGTTCGCGGCCGTTAAAGGACACAGGTATTTAATCGAAGCGGCTGTGAGCATTGCGGAAGCGAGACCGGATACAACTTTTGTATTTTTGGGCTCAGGCGAACTTTTGGAAGAACTGCAAAATATGGCCGAAAAGCTGGGCTTGAAGGAGAATGTGAAATTTCCGGGCTGGCGGGCGGATGTGGCTGAAGTGATGTCCGTATTTGATCTGTTTGTACTTCCGTCGCTAAATGAGGGAATGGGGAGAGTCCTCGTTGAAGCGATGGCGCTGGGGAAACCGGTTGTGGCGAGTGATGTGGGAGGTATTCCCGATCTTATTATTCACGGCAAAAACGGTTATCTGGTTCCTCCTGGTGATGCCCTGAGTCTCTCTGCCGCGATAGGCGATCTCATAGAAGATCCTGAAAAAGGGAGAAAAATGGGTGAAAACGGCAAAAAAAGAGCCGTCGATTACAGCGCGGACGCAATGGTGCAAAAAATTGATAAGTTGTACAGGACTGTGTTGCAGCAGAAACACATAACAAAAGGCATGGTCAGCAAATGAAGCGCATACTCAATATAATGGCAGGCTTTGTTATCTTCCCTGCATTGATTCTTGTAATTTTATCCGTCTATTCATATGGTGGTGATTATCAGCAGGTTGCCGGCCTGATTGATCTTCGCAGTACGTTCAGTGACGGTGCTTATGATATTGAAACTCTTGCAGGAATGGCAAAGGGCAGGGGCTTTGAAGTTCTTATTATAAATGACCATGACCGGGTGGTCATGGAATACGGCCTTCCGCCTTTCAGAAACATTGTTAAAAAAAAGGTTGAGTTGAATTCGATAAACAGGCTGGGAGCAAAAACTTACCTGGATGCAATAGGGACAGCGCAGAAAAAATTCCCGGATATGATTTTAATTCCAGGTTCGGAGTCCGCCGCTTTTTATTACTGGACCGGTTCATACTTTGAAAATAATCTCACCGCTCATAACCATGAAAAGCGCATTTTGACCATAGGCATGGATAAGCCCGGAGATTATGAAAACCTTCCGATTCTGCACAACGGAGCAGCATCAAAATTTACCGGCATGCTTCGTCCCGGCATCCTTCTGTTTCTCTGCTCTCTCGCGGTTTCCGTTTTTCTGATCAGGTGGGGAGGCTTTTACAGGATAACAGGTATTATTGTTCTGGCTTTGAGCGTGGCTTTTATTGCCAACAGCAATCCTGTAAAGAATTCTCCTTTTGATCAGTATCACGGCGATCAGGGGATAGCCCCTTATCAGCTTCTTGTTGAATATGTGAATTCGCGGGGAGGGCTTACCTTCTGGAACTATCCTGAAACCAGATCGGGCGTAAGAAATGTGGGACCGATCCGGGTTGACACTCCTCCTCATCCGGAAGTTCTGGGGGAATCCGGCGGATATACGGGTTTTGCCGCTCTTTACGGGGAGAATATAACTGTTACGGAACCGGGAAATGCGTGGGACAGGGTTTTAGCAGAATATTGTCAGGGAATAAGAAACAGGCCTGTCTGGGGAATATCCACAGCGGATTTTCATGAAGAGGGAGGCAGTGGGGAGAAACTGGGAAATTTTCCGACGATTTTTCTGCTACGGGAAAAAAGCAGGAGAGGCGTGATGGATGCGCTTAAAAACGGAAAAATGTATGCATACCGCGGCAGTTATCCGCAGTTCGTCAGGCTTGATGAGTTTTCTGTCTCCCCGCCTGATGAAGTAAAGAAAGGGGTTTCAGGGGATGAAATCATATTAAGGGAGAGTCCGAAAATAAGGATTTCCCTTTCAGCGGCAGTGAATTCAGAGAATCAGATAAAAGTGCGGTTAATAAGATCGGGGGAACTTATCGAGACCTTTGCTGGAAAATTGCCGATGCAGATCTATTATGAAGATAAATATTTTCAGCCCGGCAGGAAGATATATTACAGAATGGACATGAGCGGGTGCGGTTTGCTCGTTTCCAATCCTGTATTTGTGATGTTTGAGGGGTAAATATTCAGTCAGTGTGGTGGACGGATCTTCGGCAGGAGAAATTATCACTGAAAAAGATTAACATCGAACGTCGAACGTCGAACATCGAATGTTTAATTGGAAAAAGGAACTCGGGGAGACCCATAGATGGAAGACCGAAAAAGATGAAC
>CAZOEH010000315.1:0-4089 GCA_964578785.1 uncultured Desulfonema sp.
GGAACCGGACAGGGCGATTATAATGTCGGGTGTTTTTAACGGGTTTACAACCGGAACTCCCGTCATGATAATGATAAAAAACAGCGATGCCCGTCCGGAATCGTATGAAAAATATGCGGATCTTTTCAGGCCGGGGCACGGCGATATAACATACCAGGCAAAATACGGAATAAGGGACTGGAGGGGGGGCGGACGGGCTTCTGCAAGGGAGACGGTTGCAAGAGTCGCCGCAGGCGCTGTGGCAAAAGCGCTTCTTGAGAATGAAAAGATAACGGTACGCGCTTATACTGTCGAGCTTGGCGGAATCAAAGCCGGTATGCATGATCCTGAAGCCGCATCCGGGAACATGTTCTTCTGCCCTGATAAGAAAGCTGCCCTCAAAATGGAAAAACTGATAAAAGAGGTTAAAAAGAGGGGCGACTCACTCGGCGGTATAGTTGAGATAAAAGCAACCGGAGTTCCTGCCGGCCTTGGGGAGCCGGTATTTGACAAGCTCGACGCCGATATTGCAAAAGGCCTAATGAGTATCGGGGCAGTCAAGGGGGTTGAGATCGGGGCCGGTTTCAGGGCCGCGGTCCTGTCCGGTTCCGAAAACAATGATCCCATAACAAATGAGGGGTTTTCAACCAATAACGCAGGCGGAATTCTTGCAGGAATATCAAACGGAGATGAAATCATTGTACGGGTTGCTGTCAAACCGATCCCTTCTATCGCGATAGAGCAGAAGACGGTTGATCTGTCAGGAGATGAAAGATTCATATCCGTAAAAGGGCGGCATGATGTTTCGGCAATACCGAGGATTAATGTGGTGTGTGAATCGATGGTAAGCCTTGTGCTGGCAGATCATCTGCTGAGACAGAGGGCCATCGGCAGATGAGTAAAATACTCTCGATAGGCATAATCGGCGGAACGGGAAGCATGGGCGGGTGGTTCAGGGATTTCTTTTCATGCGCCGGATATAAGGTTATGATTTCAGGCCGGAAAACAGAAATTACCTGTACGGATATAATAAGAGAATGTGATGTAATTATCCTCAGTGTTCCTCTTGACGCTCTGATTGCAATTTCAGGACAAATTGGCCCTCTCCTTCATAAAAATCAGCTTTTAATGGATCTCTGTTCGTTGAAAGAAACGGCTGTGAAGAGTATGCTCGATTGCACCGAAGCAGAAGTAATAGGCACACATCCGTTATTCGGCCCTTATACTGATTCCTTGAAAGGTCAGAATGTCATAATTTGTGAGGGTAGGGGGGAGCAATGGCTGAAATGGCTCGAAAATGAATATATATCAAAAGGGGCTTTTGTAACCTTCATGGAGCCTTCAGTGCATGACAGACATATGGCCGTTGTTCAGGGGCTTACTCATTTTCTGACTATTTGCATGGGGCGAACTCTCCAGAAGCTAAATATGGATGCCGAAAGCGCTCTCTCATGCTCGACTCCCGTCTTCAGAATAAACTATGATCTTACAGGCCGTCTTTTTGCGCAGGATCTCGGTCTTTACAAAAGCATAATAACTAATAATAAATATTTTAATGATGTTTTTGAGATTTTTTTATCATCGGTGTATGAAGGGAAAAGCGCTCTTTTATCGGGATACGAAAATGGCGGCACCGCATACCTTGAAAGTATCCGGGAATTTTTCAAAGATTCCTGCAAGGACGCCCTTGAAGAAAGCAATAACATGATAAGCTCGCTCTATTCTGAAGGCATTAAATAATCACAGATTGTAATAATGATGCCGGAATCACGCATCCGCCCGAACTTAGTCCTTTAATTTGACCTTGCAGCTGTTTCTGTGGTAAATGTCAATCCAGGAGTTTACCGGAAATATCTTTTTCATACTGGTCCATGGAATAATTTTACCGGAAAACATATCAAAAAGAGAGTTTTAAGAGGATGTTGAAAAATGCACAAAGGCGCTGAAGAGCAACTTGTTGAGTATGTTGATAAGTTTAATGATCTGGCAGAGGCCTGTGCCGATGTTGTCCTTTATCATGATTTGCAGGGAAATATAACCTTTATAAATGAAGCCGGTCTTAAATTTACCGGATACAGCAGGAATGAAGCTCTCAAAGCCAATATAAAAGATGTAATTCCGGAGAAATATCTTTTACAGATGTTTGAAAGACAGAAAGAAAGAGAAGCCGGGTATAACAAACGAAATGCATACGAGATAGAATATGTGGGCAGGCACGGAGCGTTGATTCCGCTTGAAGTAAATTCCATCATGGTAAAGGATAAAGGCTCTTCATTCATACTTCTGGTTATCCGCGATCTGAGGCTTTGCAAGCAGAAAGAGAAAGAATTATCCGAAAACAGGGAAAAATATCAGAATATACTGGATAGTATTGAAGATGGTTACTATGAGATTGACCTGAAGGGGCGTATAGTTTTTTTCAATGAATCGCTTTGCAGGATATTGGGTTATTCCAAAGACGAGGTAAAGGGGAGAAACTATCGCGACAGTGTTGATGCCGATAATAAAAAGAAGGTATTTGAGGCGTTCAATAATGTTTATAAAACGGGCGGGAGTTCGAAGTTGCTGGACTGGGAAGTAATGAGGAAAGACGGCTCGGTACGGCATGTAGAGGCTTCGATAGCACTGATAAAAGATTCGGATAATGCACCGGCCGGTTTCCGCGGATTAATCCGGGATATTACGGAACGCAGACAGGCCGAGGAGGCACATAAAAAACTCGAACTTCAGCTTAGGCACTCGCAAAAAATGGAGGCAATAGGCACTCTTGCGGGAGGCATTGCCCATGATTTCAATAATATTTTAATGAATATACAGGGAAACGTGTCGCTTATGATGATGGATATCGACCCGGCGGACCCGTTTTATGAAAATCTTAAAAAAATCGAGGAGTCGGTTGAAAATGCAGCAAACCTGACAAAACAGATACTTGGTTTTGCACGGGCCGGAAAGTACTACCCTAAAGATACGGATATAAATGAACTTATTGAAAAAACATCCAACCTCTTCAGCCGTGCGAGAAAAGAGATAAACATTCACACGAATCATCAGGAGAATGTATGGTCCGTTAAGGTAGATCAGAGCCAGATGGAGCAGGCTTTTTTAAATATTTATGTGAATGCATGGCAGGCAATGCCGTCCGGAGGTAATCTTTATATCGCCATTAAAAATGTTGTGATAGATGAAACATACATTACTTCTTTTCCCGTACAGCTCGGCAGGTATGTCATGATATCAATAACAGATACGGGTATTGGCATGGATGAAGATACCAGACAGAGGGTTTTTGATCCTTTTTTTACTACCCGTGAGATCGGAAGGGGCGCGGGTCTCGGTCTTGCATCGGTATACGGGATAATCAAGAATCACGGCGGCTTCATAACCGTATACAGCGAAAAAGGAAAAGGGAGCACATTCAATATATATCTTCCGACAAGTGAAAAGATAAAAAAAGATGATGAAAAGAAAGAAACCGAAAGCCGTATTTCAGGAACCGGAACAATTCTCTTTGTTGACGACGAACAAATGATAGTTGATGTGGGACGGGCGATATTAAAAAAACTGGGGTACACCGTTATTGCTGCAACCGCAGGAAAAGAGGCCGTAGATATTTACGAAAAAAACAGGGATAAGATCGATCTTGTTATTCTTGATATGATAATGCCCGATATGTCCGGAAGCGAAGTATTTGAAAGAATCAGGAGTATAAATCCGGATGTGAAAGTCCTCCTTTCAAGCGGTTATGCCATCGACGGCCAGGCTGCCGGTATAATGGAAAAAGGCTGCAACGGTTTTATTCAAAAGCCCTTTAATGTGAACAAGCTGTCAGTTAAACTCGCCGAAATATTCCATGAGAAATAAGAGGCCCGTTCACTGTAACAAATTTGAAGATTCTCGCCGCAGCCGGCCTCCGGGGAGAAATAAGCCCGCTGTTTCGGTTCAACGGATACGCAGGTTTCTGCCGGTAAATTTCCGAAGCATGATATTCCTCCGCTTCCTGACAATGATACTGATATTTTTTGCAGGACTCACCGGAGCATCCGCGGGAGTTGTGACGGATCAGCTGGGAAGGAAAATTCTTGTTCCGGAAAAGCCCCGGAAAATTATATC
>CAZOEH010000316.1:0-4085 GCA_964578785.1 uncultured Desulfonema sp.
AAAAAGTCATATGCGAATGGATTTGGGCTTTCCGGCAAGCTATCAAATCTCCCTTTTCCCATATTCCTCAATAAAAGCGGAAATAAATTTATTGAGATCTTCAACCACGCAAACGTTCGCCTCATTGAAAATCGCAGCTTTCGGATCCCGGTTTATGGCGACAACAAACCCGGAGCCCCTCATACCGGCCAGATGCTGCGAAGCGCCTGAAATACCGCAGGCTATATAAAGCTCCGGAGCTACTACAGTCCCTGTTAATCCTATCTGCTGCCTGTATTCAAGCCATCCCCTGTCAACCAGTATTCTGGAGCCGCCGACAGCGGAACCCGGGAAAATACCTGCAAATCTGTATATCAGATCAAGATTTTCCTTTTCTCCTATACCATTCCCGGCAGAGACAATCACCCTGGCTTCGGAAATTGAAGAATCCTGAAATTTACTACGCCTGATACCTTTCGCCCGGATAAATTCCGGAACACACCGCACTTTCCTTGTCTCCACTCTTCCGGGATCTGCTTTATCCGGTTTATACGGTTCAAATGCGCCCGGTTGAACTGTTATAATCAAAGGTTCAGAACCGGCGGCTATATGCGCATTTATTTTTCCATAATAGATCTGTCTTCTGAAACAAATCTTTCCTCCTTCGTCGCTCAGATCTTCAACGCCTGTAATACACGCGGCATTCATCCGGACCGCAAGGCCTGAAGCAAAATCAAGCCCGCGTGTTGTGTGCCCGGTAATAATAAAAGAAGGAAAAAATTCCGCCGCAAGATCGTTTATGACCGTCTTGTATATTTCGGCATTATACAATGCAAGTTCATTTATTTCTATTGCTAAGGTATCCAGACCTGTTGCGTGCGCGATATCAAAAGAAAGTTTTCCCGTTTCCCTGCCCAGGATAATTACCTTGATTTCGGACGGACAAATCTTTTGAATTTTACCGGCACAGGCGGCAAGCTCAAAAACAATAGGTTTTGTCTTGTTTTCAAGATGTTCTGCAATAATAAATATTAACTTCCGGTCAGGTTTCCGCATTTCCGCCATCGGTAAATTTATCGGGGTCAGGCAATAAATGATTTTTGACTCAATATCCGTATAAGTTCCGCCGCTTTTTCCTGTACAGATCCTGAAAGAACATATCCCTCTCTTCTCTTTTCGGGAATCGTCATCCGTAAATTTATTTGTTTCGGATCATTTTTACCGAGCGAATCTGAATCTATCGTCATTATTTCGGTTCTGTTTGCCCGGAGCATGTTTGAAAGTGAAGGATAACGCGGTTTGTTGATGCCGCACTGAATTGTAATCAGGGCCGGAAGCTTAATATCAAAAGATTCAATCAGCCCTCCGTCAAGTTCTCTTTCGACATATATGCTTTTTTTATACGGGGATATCTCCTGCTTAACGACAAATGATACGCACGGCAGTCCCGTCATTTCTGCAGCAAGAGGACCGACCTGGCTCTGCATATAATCTTCCGACATGGCGCCCGTAAAAACAAGGTCGTAATAATTCTCTTTTATGTAAGAGGCAATATAAGACCCGGTCAAAAAGGGGCTGACATATCCATCCGCTTCGCATAAAATATGAACTCCCGAATCAGCTCCCATTCCAAGAGCCCTTCTTATGATATCCTTTGAAGTTTCAGGTCCTGCTGAAAGCACATCGATACCGGCAGATTTATCTCCGTCTTTTATTAAGAGCGCTTCTTCAAGAGCGGATTCATCAAACCGGTTCATCCTGAAAAGTTCGGATGGTCTTATCCGGTTCTGTGAATCGTCAATTGAAATATGCGATTCGGGATCCGGAACAGGTTTTATACAAACAAGTATTTTCATTTTATAAAGGATTTCGCCCTGGTTATCCGCAAGTTCTCCTCATTCAGACTCATTCATTATTAACGTAATTTATTAATATACTCTTGTCAAGAAAAACGAACGCTCGCTCGTTTTTTCTTGACATCCCCTGAAACCGCATAGTAGCTTTTACATAAAATAACCGGTAAAAATCCGCAATCCGGATAGGATTTTTTTAAAGCATGAGTGAAATTTACTTTATAAGGCACGGACAGGCATCGTTCGGAGAGAAAAACTATGACCGCCTTTCCCCGATCGGCATAAGGCAGGCTGAACTCCTTGCGCAGCATATGCTGCACACAAAACAGTCTTTCGATGCGATCTATTGCGGAACGATGACACGGCAAAAACGCTCTGCCCGCGAACTGACGGAATGTTTTTCAACATCGGAGTTTCCTGTTCCGGACGCTCTCGTAACTCCCGATTTCGATGAATATGATTCTTTCTCTGTCTGGGATTCTCAAATTCCGCTTATGCTCAAAGAAGATCCCGCTCTTTCCGTTACACTTGCCAAGGCGCACACGGATCGTAAGTCTTTCCAGAGGATATTTGAAGAGGTTATGTTGAGATGGGTATCCGGCAATTATGATCATAATGGAGTTTCAACATGGGCCGATTTCAAAAAGCGTGTCATAAACGGCGTCTCAAAAATAATGGAAACCCGCGGTTCCGGCAGAAAAATAATTGTATTTACTTCAGGCGGCCCGGTTTCGGCTGTTGTCCAGCTTGCGCTCGGGCTTTCCGACAATAAAACGATTGAACTGTCATGGCAGGTTTTAAATTCATCCGTCACACGGTTCAAGTACAGTTCAAAAGGTATAATGCTTTACGGTTTCAATGATATCGCGCATATTGAGAAGGAAAACGACCGCAGTCTTATTACTTATCGATGAACCGGGAATCCGCTTCAGGCGGATAAAATATCCGGTATAAAAAGGAGTCGCCCATGAATTTTGAAGTATCCGACAAAATGAAAACAATTATCGGTATGATAGGTGAATTTGTTGACAAGGAACTTATCCCTATGGAACAGGATTTCCTTTCAAAACCCTTAAAAACCCTTCTCCCGGAAATTGAAAGAAAAAGAGAGATGGTAAAAAAGATGGAACTCTGGGCGCCCAATCATCCGAAAGAATACGGCGGAATGGGGCTTGATCTAGTCGAGCACGCCCTTGTTTCGGAAGCTCTCGGGCGTTCGCCTCTCGGTCATTATGTATTCGGTTGCCAGGCTCCGGATGCGGGCAATATAGAGATTCTTAATTTGTTCGGAACCAAAGAACAAAAGGAGAAATACCTGCGCCCGCTTATAGATGGAAAAATCAGGAGCTGCTTTTCAATGACTGAAGTTGATATGCCGGGTTCAAACCCTGTCATGCTGGAAACAACAGCGGTAAAAGAGGGAAATGACTACATCATAAACGGGCAGAAATGGTACTCATCTTCCGCCGACGGCTCTGCTTTCGCCATAGTCATGGCCGTAACCAATCCTGAAGCTCAGCCATATCTGAGAGCAAGCATGATTATCGTTCCCACTGACACTCCCGGCTTCAATCTTGTCCGTAATATTTCCGTAATGGGACATGCCGGTGAAGGTTATTTCAGTCACGCTGAAATATTGTACCAGTCCTGCCGCGTCCCGCAGACAAACCTTCTGGGCTCCGAAGGGCACGGATTTGTTATAGCCCAGGAGAGGCTTGGGCCCGGACGGATACATCATTGCATGCGCTGGATCGGAATCTGCAACAGGGTTTTTGATCTCATGTGCTCAAGAGCCGTGCAAAGAGAAATATCCGCCGGCAAAACTCTGGCGACAAAACAGATCATTCAGTCCTGGATAGCGGAATCCGCGGCAGAAATACAATCCGCCCGCCTGATGGTTCTTCATGCGGCCTGGATGATTGAAAAGGTCGGGGCAAGCGCGGCCCGCAAAGAAATTTCCCTGATAAAATTCATGGTGGCAGGCATCATGCAAAAAGTAATAGACAGGGCATTACAGGTACACGGGGGTCTCGGCATGACTGACGACACCATTATCTCATTTTTCTTTCGCCATGAAAGAGCCGCGAGAATCTATGACGGAGCGGATGAAGTTCACAAGATATCGGTCGCGAAACGGATACTGAAGGAGTATGAAGGGAAAAAGATCAAATAACAGAAATGGCTCTTTTGCGCGATCTCTGTGTCAATCTGCGGGATTTCTTGTGCGACATACTATGCGTATGTCTCCGCGCA
>CAZOEH010000317.1:0-4071 GCA_964578785.1 uncultured Desulfonema sp.
CAGACATTTATTTCGAGTCAGATCCCAAATCAACGACCCATTTGATTTATAAGCTATTTGTTCAACCAAATTATGTTAAATTATACATAATTTTTTAATCATTTCAAGAGAAAATATAATTATTAGATTAAATATCAACATATTGCGGTTATAAGCTGGTCTACATACCAGATAACCCGTTTAGCATCACTTTTATACCATCTATTTCTTCTTTTTTAAATATTTTAATGGTTCCGTATTTTCCGTCAAAACCGGGTGTAATCGTTACTTCGTTTTTTCTCATCCGTTCTATTGCTTCCGCAAGAAGAGGAACCCCTGAATTCCTGATTTCACCAATCCCTGTGAAATTAAGGATATCAAGTTCAGGCCCGAACTGTACCAGCAGTTTATCATACCAGAGCAACAATTTTTTTGAACCCGGGTTCAATTGAAAGATTTCTGAAAGAATCTCTAACAGAGGGATTGTCTTAAAACACCTCTGCGTTGACTCTTTCTTTTTTGCTTTATCCGAAAGCTTCTGTATTCTATGAAGCACGCCGATTGTTATCTGTTTCCTGCATACCGGACATATGCCTCCGTATCTGTCCGATTCTTCAGGCAGGAGAGACTGCCCGCAATTTCTGTGTCCGTCCGCATAATACTTGCCCTCTTCCGGGTAGTATTCAACGGTGCCGGCAAACTCTTCCGGGCGGCCTTTTATTATTGCTGATATTATAGAATCATAACAAACGGTGGTGTTGAAAATATTCGCCTCCCTGCCTATTTTCATGGGAGAGTGGGCGTCCGAATTGGATATTAGCGTTACTCCGTCCAGACCGGAAAATCTCCGGCACATGGCCGGGTCTGAAGACAATCCCGTCTCTGCTGCAGATATATGTTCTGAAAAATCTCCGAAGCATTCCTCTATCGAATCAAAACCGGATCTTGAACCAAAGACCGAATACCAGGGCGTCCATATATGAGCCGGAATAAACATCGCTTTTTCTGAAACATCGAAAACCATTTCTATCGTGTTAACCACGTCAAAGGTAAATATCGGCCTCCCTCCGGACCCGGTCTTTCCAAGTTTCTGAAGTCTCCGGTTTAGTTTCTCGGCCAGAGAGAGATCGGGTAATAATATAATGCTGTGAATTTTTCTGGTTCTGCCGCCCTTTTTATATATGTTACATATCTCGGCGGTCGGAATAAACCGGATTATTCCTTCGCATGATTCCGGAATGAATTTATCAATTTTGCCGGAGATACTCTTATTGGGTTTATACAGACCGTCTTTGGCCTGAACAAGTTTCTCTTTTAATTCTCCAAACCAGGCGGGATGGGTAAAATCTCCTGTTCCCAGTACGGAGATTCCTTTTTTTCTTGCAGCAATACAAAGGCTCTCAACATCCGTGTTTTTTGATGTTGCCAGTGAATAGCGTGAATGAATATGTAAATCGGCCAGAAACTTCATTTTTGTTTTTAAAATCTCTTGTTAATTGACAACAAACAATATATATTAAAATTAATAGTTCTATTACACAATATGTGGTATTTATTCATTAATGACAAAAGGTTGCGGCGTTTAAAATTTATGGGTTTATTATCATCTTCTGTATCTATAAACAGGTATTATGTCGAGGGCAAAATTAAAGAACCTGTTCTCGATACGGTTAAAAAAGGTTTGGAAAAACACTCCTTCAGGGAAAACGATGATGAGCCTTCGAATAAAACAACCGGATGGACATCCTTCAATAATCACTTTAACCCGGATTTTGACGGATCTTCTTTTGTTATCGACGATTTGTTTATCTTTTCATTAAGAATTGACAAAAAAAGCGTCTCTCCCAAGATTATCAGAAAATATTTTTGTATCGAATCAGATAAAAGGATCCGCGAAAGCGGAAGGGGATATTTAACTGCCAATGAAAAAAAAGCTGTAAAGGAACAGGTAACAGATGCTCTTTTTCTCAGAGTGCCGGCTGTTCCCAATATTTATGATGTTGTATGGAATTACGAAAAAGCAATGCTCTGGTTTTTTTCAAACAGCAGATCGGCAAACGAAGATCTGGAAATTCTGTTTTCCGCATCGTTTCATCAGCCTTTAATAAAAATCTTTCCTTATACTGCGGCAGATATTTTGCTGGGCCTGACAGATAAAGAGAGAGACCTTCTTTCCCTTTTATCGCCAACTAAATTCACGGGGTAATTATGCTTGATGTTTCGCTGACATACTACAGATACGGTTTTCTTGGCGGTGAATTCCTGACATGGCTCTGGTTCTACATAGTCAATAATGATCAGGACAAATTATTCGACAATAAAAAAGAATTTCTTGAGATCGGAAACAAGATTGTTCTGGAAAGAAAAGCAAACGATGCCGTTGAAAAAGTAACAATAAAAGGAAAAGATGCCGGTCTCGAAGAGGGTATCATCTCCCTGAAAAAGGGCGCTGTTGTTAAAGAATTAAACCTGTTATATAGAAAAGAAGATAAAGAGTGGAGTTTTACAATAACGGGTGAAAACCTTGGCATCTCAAATCTGAAGGTTCCCGATATTGGTTTTATAGAATCAAAAAAAGATGTCGAGGGTTTTGTGGTTGAAAAAGTTTTTCTTTATGATTCACTATACCAATTAACAGACGGCTTATATAAAAAATTTATAAAGTTAAGAGTATCAAACAACTGGATAACGGTTGTTTCGGATATGAACAAATGGATAAACAGCTGATTGTATATTTCCGTTTCGTTTTTTGTTCATACTTTTTTGTTTTTCAACAATTTTTTTATTTTGGTTTATCTTTGCCTTTTTATAAGATTTTTCTTTATAGCTTTTAGCTCTTTTTTTTGTATTTTTTTTAATATAAAATCAATCTGTTAAAAACTTATTACAGTTATTGACAATACATATTATATATCCTTTATTTATTAATTATTAAATAAGAAGGAATTAATTATGAAAATCAGAATTAAAAAGAAAGACATTACCGATGTGCTCTCGAAGATTCAGTCAATAGCTTCAAGAAAAACAAATATTGCCATTACAACAGCGGTATTGATTAAAACCGTTAAATCCGGAATTAATCTTGTTTCAACCGATCTGGAAACAGGCTTCGAAGGGATTTATCCTGCTGTTGTTGAGAAAGAAGGATCTGTGGCAATAAATGCGAGAAAGTTATTTGAGATAGTCAGAGATTTTCCAAATGATGAATTATATATAAATGAGATCGAAAACAACTGGATTGAAATCATGAATCAAAGCAGTGTCGAATACCGGATGGTCGGGATGAATCCCGATGATTTTCCGAGTATTCCAAGTGTTGAAGATATAACCTATTTTGATATGAAATCATCCGTGTTTAAGAACATGATTGAAAAAACAGTTTTTATTACCGGCAGTTCGGAAGAAAAAAGAGCCCATATCAACGGGGTATATCTTGAGAGTATTGAAAGTAAGGGTGTTAAAAAAATAAGAATGGTATCGACTGACGGAAGCCGGCTGTCAAAAGTTGATCATGCGTGTGATGATGGTTTGATTTTGCCTGGTGAAGCAGGAATAATAATTTCAAAAAAGGGTTTAAACGATGTAGCAAAATTTCTTGATCAGGAAGGCGATATAAAGATCGGCTATAACAAGAGCCACTTTGTGCTGAAAAAAGATAATGAAACAATTATTATGAGACTGCTTGAAGGAAATTTCCCGGAATATAAAGATATAATCAACAGAAAAGAGGCCTTTTCGGTAAAACTCGACAGGCAAATGTTTTTAATGATGTTAAAAAGAATGTCCATATTTACATCTGAGAACTACAAGGGAGTTATTTTCGGTTTCAATAAAGGAAAATTACTGGTTTCTTCCACAAATCCGGAGCTTGGCGAATCGAAGGAGGAGATGAATATAGAATATGACGCCGAACCCATGGAGATAGCCTTCAATGTGAGATATTTTATTGAAACCATAAACGTTATTAATGATGACAGCGTAAAAATACTTCTGATAGACAATGAAAGCCCGTGTCTTATCGAGGGGGATAAAAATAAAAATTTCTTAAGCGTTATAATGCCGATGAGAATATGAAAGAAGAAAACAACAACA